>CAZBIN010000310.1:0-3152 GCA_964491995.1 uncultured Orrella sp. | reverse complement strand
GGTGGGCAACGGGATGGAGAAGGTCGTGAGGAGGTGGTCGGGTGGTGAGGCGTACGATGAGTGGCTTACAACGTGGGTGCAGGCCAGGAGGCTCAAGTGCAGCGGTGGGAAGTGGGTCAGTGCCCAACTGATGGTGCCCACGCTCCCGCGTGGGCACCCAGCCAGGGACGCTCCGCATCTCGAGAGGAGAGGCCAGAACTTCTGGATTTATGATGACGCGAAGCTTCGGTCAGTGCCCGACCACCACGCCGGCGCTGCTCAAGGCCTAGATGAGTGCCTGAGGCAGTGTTCACGACTGCTAGGCAAGACCAGTATGCGGCGCTGGCGTATCCCTCGCTGGGCATACTGGACGATGCGGTTACGGTGTATCTCGCGACAGATCGTCGAGAGGCTGCGGTTGAGCATTCGGGCAATGGCCCGCTGGCTCATGCCGTGCAGCAGACCGATCTGGATGTTGTAGTGCTCTCCAATGCTGGGTTCATGGTAAAACATGGCAACACCATACTGGGAAGGTCAGGTATTGCACTCAGTGTTTGCGGCCGCCCTTTCTCGAAACGACTCGATGCGGAGTTTTGGATTGCTTTTGGGCTGCTACCATTCTCTCATAGTAGTGGTTATAGGCTTTCTGAGCCTGTACTCGTTTGTCCAGTGCCCAATACACATCCGCAAGGTTTAGGTAGGCAGCGACTCTGTTCGGGTGTTTTAGGGTGATGTGTTTCAGGAGTTTAGCGGCCTCCGGATAATAGCCCGCCTGCTCGAATAGGAAGCCGAGGTCGTTAGACCAGCCGACCTTTTGTGGGAAGTAGTATTTTTCGACGATGTATTTCTCCGGATCGCATGCGACATCGTCACCTCCTGCGATGAAGTAACTGACGAAGGTCTTCAGTTGTTCATCGTTACCTGCCTTGTAGGCATTCAGAGCTGCGTTGAAATTTCTGGATGCCATCTCCGGCATCAATTTTTCCGCTGCGGCTCCTGATGTCTGATGCGCAAGGCGCCAGTCCCTCAGCGCGCCCAAGGCGCGGGTGCCGTCGAAGTCGGTGATCGACGTGAAGGCGAGGGCTTTCCTGTCGACTGCGTAGGTGCTCAGTAGGGACTGGTCACACTCGGTGTTGTTTTCATTCAACAGAGCCTGGGTTAGGTCGAAGGACTTCGCGGCGACGTCATATTTGAATTTCAGGTTGAAGTTATAGGAGGAATTCCCCTCTTCTCGGGTGATGAGAACCAAGTAGTCCCCCGCTTGGGCCGCGGACGAAAGCAGTGTGTAGCGTTCACCTTGCAGATCAGTCACAGATACTTTTCCCTGACGTTCGGCGATCAGGTCTGTCATGTAGCCATCGTAGCTATGGGGCGAGTAATCGTTCTTGATGCGAGGTAAGGCCTTGTCCGTATCGACCACCGTGGCGCCTGTACGGTAGGTGATCAGCAGGCGCTGCGCGCGCGTGTCGTCACTGTCCGTAAGGCGTAGCTCCGGAAGAAAGGACATATCTTCACGTCGTATCGATTCGGCGTTCGCAATAAAACAGGTTAGTATCAGGGTCGAGGCGAGTGAAAAATTTCGCATGCTGATTGCTCTTGTGTGCAATCTTCGTGTGTGTCCTTGGGTGGTTATTTGCGATCTGTGCATGCTGTGGTAAAAGGAAGTTCTACGGTTTTATAGGTGGCAGCAGTGTTCATATATCAGGAGCGATGCTGTTCAAATAGTTGGCCCTGTCGTCGCTCATCCTAGAGATGCAGTTGTCGATCGTTGTCTGATATGCCTCTGCAGTTTCTTCTATTTCAAAAGATTCGAGCTTGCAATCGGCGTCTCGTAGCTTGATCCACTCTCGCTGCGCCCCTCTCAAAAGAGAAATATATTGATCCGCCAACGATGGCGTTTTTTCGTACTGATGCCTGATTCGCTCCAAAGTTGCCTTGTATGATAAGTTCAGAGTTTTGTCTGATTGATATTTTTTATGTTTTGCACATTGTGCTATTTGCTGGGATGATTCGATTCTTTCGCACGGATTTGCAGAGGTGTCACTTGATGTGGGGTGGGTAATAAGTAACAAGAAAAATGGATATATTTTTTTCATACGGAGAGTTCTAGTTGTTCCTGAGGTGGCGAGCTCGATTTCGGCTGGGTTCGTATTGACTGATTGCAGGTGTATTCTCTATGTAGCGTATCAATTCTTTCTTGTCATTTCTCATCCCCGCTTTCATTGGATTTGGCCCCTTGGTGAATCCTTGATACACAAAGTCCACCAGCACATCCCTGATGATCTGATCAAGGGCATTCCATTCGGTTCTATCAGGCTCGCTCGCAGTCCAGTGATTGTAGTTTTTAATGGCGCGTTCTACGTAGTCTGGGTAGATGGCGTTGAATAGAGTTATCTCCTGTTCGGTGGTGATTTCCCCAATACTTGTTTTTTTGTCTCTTACGAGTTGTTGCGCATCCTTGCCTTTCTTCCCATGCGCCTGAGAAATCTTGGTTGCCTGATCGTGATCGATCCCAGCATTTTTCATGTGATTGTAAATTTCTGATTCGCTCCGGACTCCCATATCGTAACCGCGGCCGAGCGTAACCCCTGACAGGTCGTTTCCTGGCCAGTGAATGACCCGACTGAAAAACGGGGAGGAGAGGATGTTATTCCCTTCGGCGTCAAACGTTATTTTCCCTTCTTTAATAGTTGGAGCAACCTTAGTCGCTGTACCGAACGCACCGATAAGAGCGAGCGGTTGCAGATGCCATGCTTTTCCATCCGCGCTAATTCCATATTTTCCGGCCACATCGCTCCACCAGCTCAGGGTCTTGATGCGGTTTTTCTCTTCGACCCAATTCTGATTGGGATCATCGGGGCTGTGGCCCATCAGATCATCGAGTTCATCCCAGCGCGACGCATCCCAGAACCACTCGCTTTCATGCTGCGTGACGAGTTGCGAGATGGATTGGGCATGCCATGGCTTTTCCAGCGCTGCTCGGATCTCTTCCGAGGTCATCTTGCCGTCGCGGTTGGTGTCGATGATGTCGTAGAGACGGCTGCGCACAGGGCCTTTGTCGGACTGGTCGATCGCACCCTGGTAGCTGGCTTTTTCATCGTCGGACAATCGGCGAGTCGCGTTGAGATAGTAGGCCAGCCCCGAACTGGGGGTATCGGTGTCTTCGAGAAAAT
>CAZBIN010000309.1:0-3171 GCA_964491995.1 uncultured Orrella sp. | reverse complement strand
GGATTGCAAGCCGACCGGCTTGCAAGGTTGGTGTGGTGAATCAAGGGCGTCGAGCGTGCTCAAGAGCAGATCAGCTGTCGTCGTTGGCTTTATGGCTGCGAGTAACCGGCCGCCCGCAACCATTAGTGACAACGCGATGAATCCAATCACCGCGATACGCTTAAGCCCGATATTTCTGATCAAAATAATCCTCCCACCCATTGTTTGACACGCGCTCCCAAGGCATCCCATACGGTTGGCCCATCAGCTTCCGATACATCAGCCCATTTAGATAACCAGTCCGTCGGAGGTGCCGCTCTGAACCACGGCAAATCCACCTGCTCTGTGAACGGTGCGAGCCGACGGACAACCTGGCGGCTTTTGTTTGCCGCCCGCTGCCAAAGTGCATGTGCACGATCAATTCGGTCAATATTCTCGTGGGTGTCCGAGATTGCGCCATTGCCACGAATTTGCCACGCATGATTGGCAAATGACGAACCTGTGCGCACACGCACCCATTGCAACGGCCCACCCAATAGTTCAGCCAAATGAGGATTCTCAGGATGTCTGCGATCGGCCTGCGCATCGAGTAAAGTGACGCCGGAGAACAGATCATCGGCCAAAAGTTTTTCACCTCTCGAATGACCATATTTCTGAAGAAAGTGTCTTTCAGAAGACTTTATTGCCGGTGAAACCTGTTGACCACCGGACTGCTCTCGTATGCGATTCGCCCCCATCTCACCGCTCTCACCAAACCCACCTGCCATGGCATGTGCCCCGGCACTTTGCAGTGCAGCACTGGCCGCCTTGCGCAACGCATCCCTGGCTCCTGATGTCTGGCGCTGGCGACTCGTTGGAGAAGAAGTCCGAGAGATCAGTGCGCCGCCAATTCGCCTGGCAATATTCCATGCTGCCTTTAACCACCCGGATCCGCCGGCTGAAGCCGAACCGATTGCGGCACCATCAAAATGACCGCGAGCGACCGACAAGGCACTCAGGTGCGCATCGACAAGGTCCTCGTGCCACTGCATTTGCAAGCGCGAACCGGCTGCCATGGCCACGAGCAAAACGGTTGCGACCGCCAGCACCACCACGGCCTCAGCAAGTGCCTGCCCGCGCTCACCTAACAAGTCACGTGGCTGCAAGCGCTGCTGATCCGCAATGGCGTCTTGATGGGAGAGTTTGACGCGACATGCGGGCTTGATCATTTCCAGACTGTTGGCTTCTGAAGGTCTGATCGCTGAACCTCACTTTCCGGAACAGGTACCTGACGTGCATCCCAGAATGCCTGCAACAAGCTCGGTGGCTCTGGCGGTCCATTCAACAGTGTGCGCATCGGGTCGTACTCCACCCGGGCTGAAGCCTGAGCATGCAACTGCCTGGGCCAGTCTGGCTTGTGTGCATCCAGCAGCCCCGCAAGTGCAAGGCGCACACGCCAGGTACGCTGGCCAAGACTCGCAACAGATACCTTGGTGCTCACTGTGAGGACTGGGCCGGACAAAACCGGATCAAGCTGATACGGCACCGGGCGAGTGCTACGTTGCCATTGAACTGTGCGATTCTTCGCCCGAAGGACGGCCACCTGGTTGTAAAAAGGGACAATCCCGTTGCCTATGATCTTGGGGATCGTCATGATCCATTTGCGAAAGGTCGTCTCCTTGAAGCTGTCAGGAACCTCAATCACTGGCCCATCATCGACATCGGTCGATGGGTAGCTTTTTGGCGTGACCTTAACCCTGGCCCATCCCATCGAATATTCGCGGAAATAGCACCACTTTGGCAAGGGTCGAACACTGTGAAATGCCAATGTATCGTCAGCGCTCCAGTTGCCATTAACAGTCACGATGGTTTCCCCAGTACGAACGAGCAGATGCTTCAAAATCGGGCACTGAGGATACATCGGTGAAAACGCAGGCCTGAAAGACGAACGATCTTTGAGGTAGCCATGACGCCGAACTACAGCGTCAAGCCAGCCCTGCCATTTTGCGTCGTTATTCATTCGCTGGACTCGTGACGGCAAGCCGCCAGGATGACTGACCTGGACAGAGAACCCTGGCGAGGCCCACAATCCTGCACCAAGATTTCGACGCAGGATTTCATGGATTAGGGACTCGGTGCGTTTTGCCAGGTCGCGCCTCAGATCGGCACGTGCACGCTTGAGATTGCCTGCCAGCAACCTGTCATGACTCTCAAATGCATCTCGCAAATCTTTGAGTGCCATTCTGTCGCCACCCCGCATTGCACTGCGGTAAGCGAAAGCTTGCCCAGGCCCAAAAAACATACCGATCAATGAGGCCGGTGGATTGTTACGGCGCGCCTGCTCACCTATCCTCTCCCTCATCTCCCAGGCTGAGGCCATCGTCATCAGGTGCGCCATTGCAACCTGGTGAGCCATCTCGGTTCGATTCAGCAAGGCATGCGCGTTGAGAATTCGTGCATGCCATTGTGCCGCGCCCAGTGCCGCAGCTGACGTTGCCTGGTCGAGCGACTGCTGCCCCATGATCAACTGAGACAATGAGGCGCGATGCTGCCAGGCAATTAAAGCCGCTCCCATCATGAGAGTTGCCAGGACCATGACAGCACCTCGCTGACGCTCCAAGAGGCTCCTGCGCGTCACGTTTACTGCTCTTTACCGCCGTATGACTTCAGAGACTTTGAACTTTTCTGCTTTAGCGCATCACCCGAAGCTGTTCTGGCAGCGCTGACTGCCTGCGAAGCACTTTCGCCCGCAAGCTCACGCGCCAGACCTGCTGTCTGTGCACGGATGACCTGACCAAACGACTGATAGACGGCAATGGCAGCCACAGCGATCAACGCCACAATAATGAGGTACTCTGTCATCGCCTGACCACGCTGGCGCACCAGTCGAGCGGCATCAAGACGCCGATGGGCCAGACCTGTGGATGAAGCCATCAGTCGCTGCAAAAATGGCGGTCTGACGGCACTCCGGTACTGTGGTCTGACTCTGTGCTGAGCAGGATTGATATCCTGACACTCATATCTGCTGTGGAATGAATCGGGATGAACTGATGATTGATTTGTACCCTGCATGACGACTCTCCTGCGACAAAGAGTCGAAAGTGTGCGCCAGCC
Source organism: uncultured Orrella sp. (assembly GCA_964491995.1). Classification (GTDB taxonomy): domain Bacteria; phylum Pseudomonadota; class Gammaproteobacteria; order Burkholderiales; family Burkholderiaceae_B; genus Algicoccus. The sequence goes on along the minus strand of CAZBIN010000309.1, from coordinate 99 downwards.
AAGTCAGAGTCTCAATTCGGAAATACCGACTTGGATACTTTGCGATGGAGAGATCTCACAGGATTCAAAGATCGTTGACAGCGACATCAGACCAAAGCT
>CAZBIN010000308.1:0-3192 GCA_964491995.1 uncultured Orrella sp. | reverse complement strand
TCATCATTGGCGCGCTAGGCTGTGTGGTCGAAAGAACCTTGCTCAGAAAAATCTACAAACTTGACCACGTATTCGGCATTCTGATCACCCTGGGCCTGGCTTACATCATTGAGGGACTGGCCAGGTACTGGTTTGGGGTGGCCGGCATGGCCTATACGCCCCCCGAACTTCTGCGCGGGGTGGTCGATCTGGGCTTTATGCGCATGCCCAAATATCGTCTCTGGGTCATTGTTGCCTCGCTGGCAACCTGTCTGGCAGTGTGGCTTCTGATCGAGAAAACCAAACTCGGCGCCTATCTGAGAGCATCGACCGAGAACCCTGCGATCACCCGCTCGTTTGGCATCAATGTGTCGCTCCTTGTGACGCTGACCTATGGTTTCGGGGTGGCCCTTGCCGGATTTGCTGGTGTACTGGCCGCACCCGTCTATCAGGTCAGTCCCATCATGGGTCACAGTCTGATTGTGGTGGTCTTTGCCGTGGTTGTGATCGGTGGAATGGGTTCGATTCTGGGATCTATCCTGACAGGACTGTTTCTGGGTGTGATCGAAGGTTTGACGCGAGCGTACTGGCCGCAAGGGTCGTCCGTAGTGATCTTCATCGTCATGGTTCTCGTTCTGATCGTGCGGCCGAGCGGCCTGTTTGGCAAGGAGTAAGTCTTGAGCGACGAATCCCTCGAGAGAAAAATCAGTTATGCAGTCCTCCTGATTGCAGTTGTGCTGCCCGTGTGGGTCTATCCCGTGCTGCTGGCCCAGGTGGCATGCATGGCACTGTTTGCCTGTTCATTGAATCTGCTGTTTGGATATGCGGGTCTATTGTCATTTGGACACGCCGCATTCTTCGGGATTTCTGCCTACGCCACGGGTTACATGATCAAGGAAGTCGGCCTCACGCCGGAGCTGGCGTTGCTGGTGGCGGTTGGCCTGGTGATGGTAGTGGGGTATGTGTTTGGGTCTCTGGCAATTCGTAGAAAAGGGATCTACTTTGCAATGATCACCCTGGCCCTGTCACAACTGGTGTACTTCGTGATCGTTGCAGCCCCCTTCAGTCATAACGAAGATGGCTATCAGGGTGTGCCGCGCGGTGAACTGTTTGGCCTGATCAGCTTGCAGAACAACTATGTCCTCTATTACGTGGTGCTGATCGCAGTCGCGCTCACATGGCTGGGCGTTCACAGGGTCATCCACTCACCCTACGGTGAGGTCTTGAAGGCCATCAAAGACAATGAACCCCGGGTGATATCACTGGGTTACAACGTGAACCGCTACAAACTGGTGTCTTTCACCATCTCGGCTGTGGTGGCCGGGATTGCGGGCGGTCTTAAAACCATCGTCTTCGGGCTGGCCAGTCTTTCAGACGTGCACTGGCAACTTTCGACTGACGGGGTGATCATGATGATTCTGGGCGGCATAGGATCCATCATCGGACCTGTCTTTGGCTCGGTGGTGATCGTGCAGATTCAGCATATGCTGGCCGGACAGTTTGACTCACTGGTCCCGGTCATCATGGGCGTGATATTTGTGAGCTGCGTGCTTGCCTTTCGTGGAGGCATCATTCAGTACATCAAATTTGCCATCAAGGCGATTTCGAGAAACCGCTAGGGCGAGGCCGGGAAACCGGGACTCACCAACAGAACAGACGTTCACGAACAAGGCTCAGTGTGGCATGAGACTTCTTATGCCCCGGGAGGATTGCCATGCTCCGAGCAAAACAGCAAGGATGCGTCAATCTCGCTGATGCGGGTCACGCCACAAAGCTGCATCGAACGGGACAACTCGTCTTTGAGAATTTCGATTGCCCGGGTCGCACCTGGCTGTCCCGCCGCCAGGGCGCCAAACAGGGTTGCCCTGCCAATCAGCACACCCTGTGCACCCAGGGCCCGGGCTTTCACAATATCGACTCCGCGGCGAATGCCGCCATCGACCAGTACAGGCACCCTGCCCTGCACGGCGCGCACAATGCCAGGTAATACGTCACAGGTGGCCGCCGATGCATCGAGCTGCCGACCACCATGATTTGAAACAACGATCGCATCCACGCCCATCTCGACCAGACGCTTTGCATCGGCCGGTCGGATCACACCCTTGACAATCAGGCGCCGCTTCCAGTTGTCACGAATCTGCTGCAGATCCGACCAGTTAAAAGAAGGATCGTAGTGTCGACCCACGGATGAGGTTGATTTGTTCTGCTGACTGGCTGCCAGACGCTGCATCTCCTTGAGATTTTCCATAACGGGAACACCCTGGCTCAGCATCCGTGCCGCCCAGAAGGGTCGCGAGGCAAATCCCAGCAGATTGCGCGGCGTGAACTTGAGCGGAAATGACAGCTGGTTGTTCAGATCACGTTCTCGTTTTCCGCCAACAGGCAGATCCACAGTGATCATCAAACCTTCATAGTCTGCCGCGTAAGCTCTGTCGATCAGGTTTTGCAGCAGGCCCTTGTGACTAAGGATGTAGGCCTGAAACCATAGCCGCCCGGGCGCTGCCTGCGCAATCTGTTCAATCGAGGCTGTGGCCGAGGTCGATAGCGTATACGGAATCCCCATCGCCGCTGCGGCTCTGGCGATGGCAATATCACCCCCATGACGACCAAACCCAACCCCGCCTGTCGGTGCGACCGCCATGGGTAAGGAAGATGTACCCCCCACGAGCTCGCAATGCATCTCGATCTGCTTGACGTCGACCAGAACCTTGGGGGCCAGTGTGATTTCGCGCCAACGGTTGCGGTTGCGATTCAGGGCGAGTTCGTCTTCCGCTGCGCCATCAAAAAAGTCATAGATACTGTAAGGCAGACACCATCGTGCCAGACGCCAGAAGTCCTCGACACGATACACATTCGCAGCACGCTTCTCAAACAGACGATTCGAATTCATGTTGAATTTCAAGTTAACAGGTAAGGCCACAGTATGAACGAAGGTCTATGCAAACATCAGCGCAGCAGCTTCACGAGTGGCAGGACTTAAATAAGGTCTGCATTGCCCGGATCAGGACTCACGACCGGCGCAAGATGCGGCCACCACCCGCCACCCTGAGCACAGCACCTGACACATAGGAGGCTGAGTCTGACAAAAGCCAGAACACAGCCTCGGCAATCTCTTGCGGCTGGCCAACCCGACCCATGGCAATAGTCTTCTCCAAGGCATCCAGAGGCTTTCTGATGCCATCTGGATGGTGAATATCAGTGTCGGTCACGCCT
>CAZBIN010000307.1:1881-3196 GCA_964491995.1 uncultured Orrella sp. | reverse complement strand
TTCCCTCAAAGCGACGACATAGTGAGACTTGACGATTTTCCGAACCATCTGGATCCGTGGCAAGAAATTCGCATTAACAAAACCGTACCGCCCAACCGTTTTGAACTCAGAGTCTGGGACTCTGCTAACGCCGTCGAGGTTATTTCCAACGCCAGCATGTCATTGTTAGGTCGAACTATCGATGTCGACCTTGAACGTACTCCCCTGTTGTGCTGGCGCTGGCGAGTCGATACGGTGCTGAAAACTGCAGACATGACTCAGAGAAGCGGTGATGACTACGCTGCGCGACTCTATGTCAGTCTCAGTCTGCCCGAGGACGAAAAGGGCTTTTTTCTCAAATCTCAACTAGCACTGGCTCGAACAATCTGGGGGCACCAAGTTCCAGATGCCGCCATCAACTACGTCTGGGACAATCGTTACGCCCAAGGAACAATTCGGCCCAATGCCTACACTGACAGAACCACAATGGTCGTACTCCAAAGTGGCTATGACCGGATAGGCCGATGGGTCAACGAAACACGTCATTTGCGAAACGACATGAAAAGCCTCTATTCGCCCCGCGCCACAATCACTCAGATTGCCATTGGATCAGATACCGACAACACGGGTGAAGCGACACGAGCAGGATTCGCAGACATGCATTTTGCATCCGAAGCTAGTGGATGTCAGTTCCCTTCTTGAAAGACATACTTTTTGAAAGTGCAGCGAGGTCTGTAACCAAACAAGTGAATCAGGCGTAGTAGCCTTGACAGACTTCAACCCGGATTTTTGCCGCGACGCGCCTAGCTCAAAGGCAGACAGAAAATAGGACCACTGATGCACCAAACTTTGCCCTTGTTGAGAAAATCAGACTTTCCGGCGATTAGCCGGCGCAAACTTGAAACGCTGCAAGTTAACCTCGGCTACAAATGTAATCAGACGTGCCTGCATTGCCACGTCAACGCCGGTCCAAACCGAAAAGAAATGATGGATGCCAAGACAATTGATCTTGTCATTGATGTACTTAAAGTGCGTCAGACCAAAAATCTCGATTTGACGGGTGGCGCACCTGAACTGAACCCTCATTTCAGGGATCTCGTGCGGCGCGCACGAGCACTCGGGGTAACCGTTATTGACCGCTGCAACCTGACTATTCTGTCTGAACCCGGTCAGGAGGATCTTGCGCTGTTTCTAGCAAGGCAGCAAGTCCAGATCACGGCGTCGTTGCCCTGCTATTCGCCAGGCAACGTGGATCGGCAACGGGGTGACGGCGTGTTCGAGCGCAGCATCGCCGGACTTAAAGAACTCAACGTACTAGGATATGGCCAGGAAGGAT
>CAZBIN010000307.1:0-1871 GCA_964491995.1 uncultured Orrella sp. | reverse complement strand
CTACAACCCGCAGGGGCCATCCCTGCCACCACCACAAGGCGCACTTGAGCAAGATTACAAACGCGAATTGATGCAACACTTTGGGATCCGCTTCAATAAGCTTTTTGCGCTGACGAACATGCCAGTGCAGCGATTTGGAAGCACTCTGATCAGCAAGGGTACCTTCGGTCAGTACATGGCACTTTTGAAAAGCGCCTACCAACCCGGGAATCTCGATACTGTCATGTGTCGCAACACGGTCAGTGTAGACTGGCAAGGAGAGCTTTATGATTGCGACTTCAACCAGATGCTTGGCCTAAATCTCACGCTCGGTCCTCAAACCAAGGCCCATCTTCGCGACTTAATGGATCATGGCCTCACAGATCTTCCCATCCAGATTGCGGACCACTGCTACGGATGCACGGCTGGTCAAGGCAGCAGTTGCGGCGGTGCGCACGACCATTCTGGCTACATTGCTGGCAAACAGACTCATGTTGAGAGCGGTTCACGTGCCAGCAGGCAGGCCCCACAAAAGGTTGTCTGATGCCTGCGCGCAAACGTCTCGTTGCCTGGACGACAATCGCCTTACTGGCGATGGCTGCAATCCTTTTATATCAGCATTTTGATCTTGCCCGGTGGCTCAATCTCGAAGTACTCAAACAAGCTAGAGGAGCTCTACAAAGCTGGTATCACGAATCTGCGGCAACCTCGGTCGTGCTTTACTTTTCTCTGTACGCGCTGGCAACTGCCATATCAATACCTGGAGCGATCATTCTGACCCTCGCCGCAGGGGCGATCTTTGGCTTCTGGACAGGTTTGGTTCTGGTGTCTTTTGCATCCTCAGTGGGCGCACTCTTCGCCTTTCTGGTTGCTCGTTATCTTCTGCAAGACATCGTCCAGAAGCGCTTTGGGAGCCACCTTGCTCGCATGAATCAAAGTGTTGTGCAGGACGGAGCTTTTTATCTGCTCACACTGCGTCTGGTTCCGGTGTTTCCATTCTGGCTCATCAACTTGCTAATGGGGCTAACCCCTATGAAAGCTGGGCGGTACTACATCGTAAGCCAGATAGGGATGCTTCCTGCCACCGCGGTCTACGTCAACGCCGGCACCCAGATCGCAGCAATTGAGTCGACAAGCGAGATTTTGTCAGCCTCGATATTGGGCAGTCTGGCTTTACTTGGCCTGTTTCCGTGGCTGGCAAAAATGCTGCTGGACGGACTCAGACGACGTAAGATTTATAGCGGTTGGAAGCGACCCGCACGCTTTGATCGAAATCTCATCATAATCGGCGCAGGGGCAGGCGGACTTGTGTCGGCCTACATTGGCGCCGCCGTCAAGGCTCAAATCACGCTGGTTGAGGCCCATCAGATGGGAGGCGACTGCCTCAATACTGGATGTGTTCCCAGCAAATCACTGATCCGTTGTGCTCGAGCATTCAAGGATCTGTCCAGGGCGAAGTCCTTTGGCATAGACAACGCAACGGGTTCCGCCAATTTTGCGGAAATCATGCGCCGGATACACCAGGTCATCGCCGATATCGAGCCACACGACTCCGTTGAGCGCTACCAGAAGCTCGGAGTTGAAGTGCTGAAGGGCCACGCGCGGCTTTGTTCTCCGTGGGAAGTTGAGATCACGGATGCGTCTGGAGTCACCCGCAGGATGACAGCACGCCAGATTGTGCTTGCAACGGGTGCAGCGCCCATCGTGCCCGCGATTCCCGGGATCAGCGACGCCGGTGTGCTCACGAGTGAAACCGTGTGGAACCTGAAAGCCCTACCTAAGCGTCTGGTAATTCTCGGCGGCGGACCAATTGGCTGTGAACTCGCTCAAAGTTTTGCTCGGTTGGGTAGCCAAGTCACTCAAATTGAAAGAGGTGGTGCGCTTCTCCCTCG
>CAZBIN010000306.1:0-3200 GCA_964491995.1 uncultured Orrella sp. | reverse complement strand
GCCAAGGGCGTGCCGACTTTCCGTGAAAACGGCATTGACGTGGTGTTTGGCAGCTACTTCGGATTCTTCGTACCCGCCGGGACACCTAAAGATATCCAGGAGTTCCTTTTCAAATCGATCGATACAGCCATGAAGACCCCCAAGGTCGCCGAGGTGATTGCGAGCACCGGCATCCTGCTGTTTAACGGCACCCAGCAAGGCTTCAAGGACTTTCTGGACGCCGAACTTGCTCGTCTGAGCAAGCTTGTCAAGACCGAAGGGGTCTCGATCGTGGTCGATTGAGATGTCCCGGGGCGGAGCTGTGCGACAACCTGTCTGTACCCGCCCCGGCAAATCGTTGCTGCGGTCCGGACATCCGCCCCGAACTGAGCAAGCTGAAATCCCGAACTGAACAATCTGAAATGAACGAGAGCACCGGTCTATCGGTGCCCTAACCTAGGAGCTTTTATGTCATACGAAACACTCAATCTCAAAGTCGAGGACGGCATCGCTGTTGTCACGCTGAACCGCCCTCCTGTTAACGCGCAGAATGCACAGTTACGCAGCGAGATTATTGAAGTCTTTGATTCGTTTAATGATCGTGAAGATGTCAAAGTCGTTGTTCTGACAGGGTCCGGAAAAGTTTTCTCTGGTGGCGCAGACATCTCGGAGCGACCCAATCTGGGAGCCACACCAGGCGCTTACTGGCGGCATAACCGACTGGTGCGCGAAGCCAGCAACGCGATTTCTGAATGCAGCAAACCCGTCATCTGTGCGGTCAATGGCCCAGCCATTGGCGCAGGATTTGGCATGATGACCGCCTGCGACATCTGGATCGCCTCGAACACAGCGGTATTTGCCATGACCGAGATCAACGTGGGGCTCGCGGGCGGTACGGCGATGCTGCAAAGCATTTTTGGCAAGTCGCGTGCGCGCCGAATGTTCTTTACGGGAATGAAGATTGATGCCAATGAGATGTACCGCCTCGGACTGATCGAAGCCAGCCTGCCACCCGAAGAGCTGATGCCGTACACAATGGAACTGGCCCGCGAGATTGCCTCCAAAGCACCGATTGCGCTGCGTTACGCCAAAGAAGCCAGCCAGGTCACTGCAGTCATGCCACGCCGCGAAGGCTATCGTTTTGAACAGAACATCACGGTTGCCCTGTCAAAAACCGAAGACACCGCTGAGGCACAGCGTGCATTCAAAGAAAAGCGTGCACCGATCTATAAAGGCAAATAACGTCTTGCAAATGAATCCGCCAGCCAGGAGGTCAGCCAGGCAATACCTGTACCTTGTCTGTGCCGGATCGCGGGCGGACCCGGCGGATAACCCGGACTGTCCTGCCACCTGGCAAAGACCTTTGCATTCAGCCTCTCGAAACAAACTCCCCAGCACCGCCCGTTCACACGCGACCTTTCACGCAAGACTCAACAGCAGCCAGACAACGCCATGACACCCGACCTTCCCCCGCATGTCCTGAACACCCTTTTCGAGGCCAGCACCATCGCCATCCTTGGTGCATCATCAGACCCCATGAAACTTGGCGGCAGGCCGATCCGCTTTCTCAAGGCCAGCGGTTTCAAGGGCAAGATTTATCCTGTCAACCCAAAAAATGACGAAATACAGGGACTGAAAGCTTACCCGACGGTCGGTGACATTCCTGGTGAGGTCGAACAAGCCATCATCATTTTGCCTGCCAAGGCCTGCGCCCAGGCTTTCAGGGATTGTGCAGCCAAAGGTATTCGCATGATCCAGCTTTTCAGTTCGGGGTTTGCCGAAGAAGGCGAACACGGCAAAGCCATGCAGGATGAAGTCATGGCCATTGCCCGAGAGAACGGCATGAGAGTTCTGGGGCCGAACTGTCTGGGTGTGGTCGGAGTTTCAAACCGTTTTTTTGCCACGTTTTCGACCGCGCTCGAAGCACTGGAACCCTCGCCTGGTGTGGTCTCAATCGCCACCCAGAGTGGCGCATTCGGATCGTGTGCCTACTCGATTGCGATTCAGCGTGGCATCGGCCTGGCCAGAATCGCTGCCACAGGCAATGAAGCCGACATCGATGTCGCCTTGTGCATCGACTTTTTTGCGACAGACCCCGCCACCAAAGTCATCTGTGCAGCGCTCGAAGGATGCCGTGACGGCAATCTTTTGCGCTCGGCCCTGCTCAAAGCAGCGGACAACGGCAAACCCGTGATCCTGATGAAAGTCGGCACCTCGGAAGTTGGCGTGGCCGCGGCAGCGACACATACCGGATCGCTCGCGGGTGACGATGCCGTATTCGATACTGTTTTCGAGGAATGTGGCGCCTGGAGAGCCAGGTCTATTGAAGAGATGCTCGACATAGCATACTTCTGTGCCCAGCTTCCCGAGCCATCGAGCCGCCAGGCCAGTATTGTGACGGTTTCGGGTGGCATTGGCATTCTGATGGCCGACGACTGCGAGAACTACCATCTCGAACTACCCGAATTGCCCCAGTCCGTGAAAGACCCAATCCATGCCCTGTTGCCATTTGCCCCTCTGGGCAATCCAATGGACACCACCGCTCAGGTCACTGCAGTTAAAAATGGTGTCACCACGGTCATGGAACTCATTCTGTCGCAGACGGACTGGCCCATCATGATGCTCTACATGGCACAAAGCGCTGCAGCACCCGTCAAATTCGAGCCCATGAAGCAGGAGCTTTTCAAGTTACGCGAAAAATATCCGGAACGTTGTTTTGTACTGGTCGGCCCATCAGAGGCTGGCGTGATCCGCGAGCTTGAGGAAAAAGGATTTGTCGTTCTGGCAGACCCCTCTCGTGCAGTGCGTGCCATGGGCGCCATGCGCCAGATCATCGAACGCCGGTCAAACTTGCGACGGCTACCGCAACCGCAGGCCGGAAAGACTCCGTCATCACTACCGGATACTGCAAACGAAGCCCAGGCAAAGCAGTTTCTGCAACAAAACGGTCTGCCCATTTTGCAGGAGCGTATCTGTGCCACCGCAGAGCTTGCCGTGAAGGCGGCGACCGAGCTTGGCTATCCGGTTGCGCTCAAAATCGTCTCCGAACAAATCACACATAAAACAGAGATTGGCGGTGTCGAGCTGAATCTGGACTCTGAGTCCGCACTCAGGCAGGCATTTGAAACTATCATGTCCAGAGCCAGACAGCACCGACCCGATGCGAAGATCGACGGCATTCTGGTCTCCCCCATGGCAGGCCATGGCGTTGAAACCATTCT
>CAZBIN010000305.1:0-3216 GCA_964491995.1 uncultured Orrella sp. | reverse complement strand
GGCCTGTTGCGGCGAGGAATCGCTTCGGCAACACAATCTGCGGCTTATGACGGCCCTGGGTAAATTGCGCCTTAAAAGCTGGCCATTCAACGGCCCTGCCGTCTTGCCCGAGGGCGAGGTCTGGCATGTCATCGACGCATGGTGCCACCTTGGCACAGCGCGCACCGACGACGATATTCTGGCCTGTCTTGAAAAAAGCAAACCGGGCTTCGATCGTGACACCTATCAGATTCTGGTCAGGCACCTTGGGAAAATGCGCCCGTTGAGTAAAAAGGTCATGATGCAGGGGCCAGCCATGATCTGAATCATGGCCTTTAAACAGAGTACTGAACGGTGACTTCAGGGTTTTGATTAAGGGCCACAGGCATATCGATATGCATCGTGGCGCGACGCTGAAAGCCCCCCTATAATTTGCGGCATCTTTTTTTTACAAATGCATCCACCAAAGGACCGCTTGCATGGACAGGATAGGCGCACATCGTGTACGAATCACCGGTGACTCTGGCCCAACCCTTATGTTTGCTCATGGTTTGGGCGGGCATCCGGGCCATTGGAACTCGATCATCGACGCCCTGTCACCCTACGCGCGCTGCATCACTTTTTCTATTGCCGGATCTCCCGACACTGACCCCGCGCTGTTCTCGCCCCTGCGACATCAATCTGTGACCGGTTTTGCCGATGATGTGTCGTTACTTTGCGCCGCACTCGGATTAAGAGACATCGTTTATATCGGGCACTCGGTTTCGGCCATGGCGGGCATGCTGGCAGCCGCCGCAGATACAGGGCTATTTTCCCGGATGGTGCTTTTAAACGGCAGCCCTTGCTACATCAACGATCCGGATACGGACTATATCGGCGGCTTTACCCGACAGCAAATCGATGATGTTCTGGCTGCCATGGCGTCTGACTTCACACTTTGGGCGGGTGGATTTGGTCACCTGATGATGGGTAACGAGCTGAAACCACACTTCGCCCAGGAGTTTATTACTTCCTTGCGCCGGTATAGCCCTGAGGTCGCGACAATCATCTTTCGCGCTGCGTTCAGTTATGACTTCCGCCCCTTCATATCCCGCGTCAAGATACCGGTTTGCGTCCTGCAAAGTAACGAAGATCCCGCCGTACCCATGGTGACTGCACAATGGCTGGTCAATCACCTTTCCGGTGGCCGTTTAAAGCCTTTACGCTCGCACGGACACTTTCCACATGTGGTTGCCCCTGAAGAGGTCATTGCGGCAATGTCTGAATTTGTGCTCGGAGTGTCATCATGACCGAACGCATCATGGCGTGCCTTGAAACGGTACGCAAACACGCCCATGCTGACGCTGCTGTACTTTGCGAGATGTCTTCAGACAGCCACAATACCTTTGTTGTCGCTGCTGCCCCCGAGGGGTTGATTCCACCCGGGACACCCTTCGCTTCGCAGTCAGAGGCCTCGCTCGTTTTCGAGTCAGACCCAACCCGACTTTCCCTCGTATTGCCCGTTGAGCTGCGTCTAGCTTTACCTGCACCCGCATCCCATGCATGGGCGCAGCCTCTGCCAGAAACGCAACTGCAGGTGATGTTGGCATGGACACAAACACCTCCCGCGGAAGTGGTGCGGACGCTGGCGTCGTTCATCGATACCGAACTGCGTTTACCCGCCCTCGATTTCGCCTTGCGCCAGCAACTCAGTTTTGAAAACCTTCGCTTGCAGACGGTTTTGGGGGCACTTGAACAAGCCGTCGTCACCATTGACGGGCTTCGCCAAGAGGCCGCAGTCAACCAGGCTGCCAGACACTTGCTGGGCCTTTCTTCAAATAAAGTTTCGGCAAAGGCTATTTCTGACGCCATGCACCGGCTACAAAATGCCGCGCTGAACCAGGACAACGTGGTTGAAGTAGCCAGCACGCTGGCACGCCAGCCCGGCGCGACAGTCACTGATGTGATCTGGCGCTTTGCTGATGCCCCGACACACTTGCGTGTTACCACCGTTGCGCTCGATAACGCGGGTGCAAACGGCAGGGTCTGGGTCTTCGACGACATATCGGCCCAGATGTCGGCACTGATTACTGCAGAAAAAGCACATGCCAGATATCGTATGCTCGCCGAGAACGCCGATGACATCGTCTTCCGTGAATCTCCGGACCGCAGGTTTGAATGGGTTTCCGATTCTGTAGCCTCGACACTGGGCTGGACCGCACAAGAAATGATCGGTCACTTGCCAGAAGAATTTGTCCACCCCGATGACAAGGCGATGATCTTCGCGCCGACCCCGCAGAGCCTCAACACTGCTACAACAAAAGAACGATTTGTCTACAGAGCTCGCTACCGCCGCAAGGACGGGTTGTACCGATGGCTTGAAGTCAACATCCGGACCGTTCTCGATGCGTCCGGTGTCGTATCGGCCTGGGTTGGCAGCTGCCGAGACGTGCAAGCACAGGTTGAAACCCAAGACGCCCTGGCATTGTCGCAAGGCAGGCTGCGCGCCAGCCTGGATGGCATGCTCGACCCGCAAGTGTTACTTGCACCTGTACGAGATAATGAAGGCACTATTATTGATTTCATTTACCTGGAAGTGAATCAAGCCACCACGAAATATCTCTCGATGCGTGCAGACACGCTTATTGGTAGTTCTGTGCTGGCAACCATGCCCGGTTTAAAGGACTCTGGTCTGTTTGATCTGTATGTTGCGACAATGAACAGCACTGAGCCCTTGGTGGTGGACGATTTTCTTTACGACAACGAGGTTCTCGGTCTGGTGCGCCGCTACGACCTGCGCGGCACACGCGTGGGCGACGAGCTGACGCTGACATGGCGGGATATTACTGAACGCTTTGAAACCCAGGCACGTGTTGCCCAGTCAGAGCAGCATTTCCGGCTGCTGGCAGAGAACTCGGCCGATGTGGTTGCGCTGGCTCGGGAAGGCCGTATCGATTGGGTATCGCCATCCGTGACCAAAACCTTGGGCTGGGAGCCCCTGCAGTGGCTGGGCCACTCCTATCTTGATTTCATTCACCCGGAAGATCAACCGCTCGCCATAGAAACCGTATCTGCCATCGAAACCTCGGGTGCACGCGTGCTGCGTTTGCGCTTGCGTGCGTTATCCGGCCAGTATCATTGGGCCGAAGTTCATGCCGACATCTACGTAGGTGCAGACGGCAACCAAGAGGGAATTGTAGCCAGCTTCAGAACCATCGATGCCGAAGTCGCCGCCGAAGCCGCTATCGCACGCCTTGC
>CAZBIN010000304.1:0-3218 GCA_964491995.1 uncultured Orrella sp. | reverse complement strand
AGATCACCAGATCACCGACTTGCCAGCGATGACGGTACTCATAACGCGGGTTGATTGAATGCTCATACAGATAGTTGATCAGCTCAAAAGCCGCATCATCCGGCATGCCTTGAATGCCCTCCATGCGTGCGGTGTTGAGGTATAGGGCAGCGCGACCGGAGGCGGCATGCTCGATGACGAGCGGCTGAAGGGTTTGAGGGATCAAGGCCATTTGCTCAGGGGTCAGCTTGGCCAGTTCGCGAGGGCTTCTCGAGCTCTGATGAACATGCAGTGAAACCAGTCCATCGATGTCTCGTTTGACCGAATCAGGCAGGTCATCGTAAGCGGCTCGAACGTCCACAAACTGTGTATCCCCACCCACCGAGGGAATCTGCACGGCATACAGTGATGTTGCCTTGGGAGGCGCAATTTCATTGGAGTGGTCGGTGTGGTAATTCTCACCTCGGACCTGCAGTCTGCCATCTTTTCTGGGGAGGTCATTGCTGGAGTTGTATCCGACCATGGGATAGTCAGGTAGCGTGAACTTCTTGATCTGTTGTGGCATCAGTTCGCCAAAGTTCTCAACCGCCCGGATGAAGTCCAGGGGCGTGAGCTGTTGGCCTTTGAAGACCAGCACACCGTGATCTGATAGCAGGCGGGTCAGACGCGACGCGAGTTCGGGCCCGCTGTCGTTTTTGAAGTCGACGTCTGAAACGACCGACACAAACTGCGTATTCATGGCTGGGATTCCTTCTCAAAGTTCGCGCAAGGCGTTGAACTGGGCGACATACCCGGACGGATCGATTCTGGCCCCGATTACCGTGGTGCGTCCCGATTTGAGGGCATGTCCAAGCGCATCTTGCAGACCGTTCTCGGTCGAGACCGTGGTGCCATCGGCACCCATGCTGTTGGCAAGCTTTTCCCAGTCAATGCCACCGATGGCCACGCCGTGACGCGGGATCCCTTTGAGCTCTTGTTTGATCCGGATCAGTCCAATTTCCTGGTCATCGAGCACCACCACAATGATTGGCAAATTCTCGCGCACAGCAGTCTGGATTTCCGCGATTGCCATCATCGCGCCACCATCACCGGTAAAGGCCACCACAGGGCGGTCAGGGTGGGCGAGTCTGGCGGCCAGAGCCCCCGGAATCGCAAAACCCATGGATCCCAGACCGTTCGAAGTCAGGAACTCTCTGGGACCGTAAGACTCCCACTTCTGCACAACCAGCAGTCGGCTCGCACCTGCATCGCATGTCGCAATCGTCTCGCGAGGCAGCACCCCGCGTGCCACTTCCATCAATCGTTGTGGTGAAAGTCCTGTGGCGGGCGTGTCGAGCGCTGCTCTCACTTCAGACCGGAAATCGCGCGCCGCCGCCTGTCCCCAGGAAGGTTTGCTTGCGCAGTAGTCGGTGACGGCCTGCATCAGCACCTTGAGATTGCCAACCATCTCCACGACAGAGGGGATAAACGCCTCGTTCGATGCGACACTGACCATCGAGACGGTCGGGATGTTGTATGGCCATGGTTTTGGCTGAAGCTCGACCGGGTCCACACCGATCGTGATGATCAGGTCAGCCTGCATGACAAGCTTGCGCTCAATCAGACCGCCGATGATGCAGCCAGCTCTGAGTGCATGGTCTTCGGCGATCGCACCTTTGGTTTTGGAGGTGGTGAGTACCGGTGCTCCCAGATGCTCTGCGAGTCGGGTCAACTCTGCACTGGCTTGGTCCCAGAAAACACCCAGCCCGACCAGCAGGACGGGTCGGCTGGCTTTGTCAATGAGATTGAGCAGGGGTGACAGGCTCTGCCGGTCGGGAACCAGCACAGGCCTGTCAATGACAAGTGCGCCAGGATCACTGCCAGGACCCGCGGGTTTGGTGGTTTCGCTCTGCGGAATGTCAATGTGCACCGGTCCTGGAGCGTGTGCCATCGCAGTCCTGGCTGCGCGTTTGATCTGCTGGCCAACCACCGTGGATTCCAGGGTTGTGCTCCACTTCACGATGGGCGTGATCATGGCTTTCTGGTCGATTCGCTGGCGCAGACCCACTTCCTGTGCGCCGGCCGAATAACGGTCCGTCAGCGCGATCAGGGGCGCACGATCCAGAAACGCATGTGCAATGCCGTTGACCATGTTTGCCGCGCCCGGACCGCGTGTGGAAAGACATACGCCGGGCGAGCCTGTGATCTCTCCCCATGTGCTTGCCAGCATGGCACCAGCGACCTCTTGTTTGACCAGGATGAAACGCATGTCGCGCACTCGGGCGGCGTCCATCAACTCGACAGACTCACCGCCGGGATGTCCAACGATAAAGGGGGTGCCGAGCGCTTTAAATGAGTCGGCCATGAACTCTACAGTGGTTGTCACCTGTTTCTCCAATGCTGCATTCGACTTGATGTCGATGAATGATTACGGTTTGGGCTTGACCAGGTCAGCCGCGGGTAAGGGTTCGCCACGGTCAAGTCTGTGGACGTTTTCCACGGCTCGCCGGACCACATATTCAAAATTGTCGACCGTTCCCCCGGCCGTATGCGGTGTGACGACACAGTTGTCGAGTTCAAAAAACCGGATGGAGGAATCGGGGGGTTCCTGACCAAACACGTCGATGCCAGCCCCATGAATAGAACCACTGGCAAGCGCCTGAATCAGAGCATCTTCATTCACGATGCCGCCGCGAGCGCAGTTGATGAAGACCGCCTCCGGTTTCATCAACGAGAACTCGCGCTGGCCGAACATGTGACGAGTCAGGTCGGTCAGTGGCGTGTGGACCGATATCACGTCCGATGTGCTCAGCACTTCGTCAAAATCGGCATACGTTGCGTTGAGCGCTTCGCACACGTCGGCAGGCGCTTTGACGATATCGAAGTACTTGATCGTGACATCGAACCCGCGCAAAACCCGTGCATAGGCACGTCCGATGGCGCCAAAGCCAACAATACCGACCGTCTTGCGCGAGAGCTGACGACTCACCGTTCTGGCTTGTTCACGCACCCAGAGTCCGCCGCGGGTGTCCCGATCCAGTTGCGAAATGCGCCGCAAGGCTGCGAGTGTCATCAGCAGCGTGTGCTCGGCAACCGGCACAGCGTTGCCACCTGCCAGTTTGGCCACAGTAACGCCGCGTGCGCTGCAGGCTTGCACATCAATATTGTCAACACCAGCACCGAGCTTCTGGATAAAACGAAGCCTGGGAGCGGCGTTGACCATCGAACTCGTTACACCTTTGCCCATCAGAAAAATGATA
>CAZBIN010000303.1:0-3221 GCA_964491995.1 uncultured Orrella sp. | reverse complement strand
TCTCCCTCGCGAGGATCGAGATGCCAGCGAGCTGGTGACCCAAGCCTTGCGTGACGATGGAGTCAAAGTTCTGACTGATCACGAAGTCGTGCGCGTGGAGATGATTCAGCAACAAAAGCGATTGATCGTCCGCCAAGGAGTTCAGGAGCAAGCCATCGACTTCGACCAGATACTTTGCGCCGTTGGCCGACAAGCGCGTGTGATGGGATATGGACTACAGGAGATTGGAGTCGCTCTTACGCAGAGCGGTGCCATTGCCACCAATAATCTGCAACAGACCAACTTTCCAAACATCTACGCTGTGGGCGATGTTGCTGGTCCCTACCAACTTACACATGCTGCGGCCCATCAGGCGTGGTATGCCACCGTCAATGCCCTGTTTGGTCGCATCAAGAGATTCAGCAACGAAAACAAGGCGATTCCATGGACGACCTTTACCGACCCTGAGGTCGCGCGCGTTGGTCTGTCCGAAACCGAGGCCCGAGATCAAGGTGTTGTACACGAGATCACCCGCTACAAACTTGACGACCTGGACCGGGCTATTGCTGATGGCTCCGCACACGGGTTTGTTAAAGTCCTCACGGTTCCGGGCAAGGACAAGATTCTTGGCGTCACCATCGTCAGCGAACACGCATCAGAGCTACTCACAGAGTACGTGTTGGCAATCAGGCACGGTCTTGGATTGAACAAAATTCTCGCCACAGTGCATACATATCCGACCTGGTCTGAAGCAAACAAGTATGCCGCTGGAGAGTGGAAACGGACGCATGTCCCTCAATGGCTCATGCCATGGCTTGAACGCTTTCATGCGTGGGAACGCAAGTGATGGCTGAGTCACACGTCGTCGGATGTATAGATTGTTAGCACAGAGCAGGTTCATATCCGGGTCGTTATACATATGACACGGCGGCAATCTCGTGTGAGACCAACACGAGTGCGACAAATATTTGACTCAGGGGAGTTATTGATGCTAGCTATTGTTGGCGGGACCGGGTTGTACCAGTTGCCTGAACTGCAGGTTGATGAAACCATTTCAACAACCACACCCTTTGGTGAGCCTTCAGGTTCGGTGCAAAAGGGTCGATATCGCGACAAGGAGATTATTTTTCTTTCAAGACATGGAGCAGGTCATCGCCTCTTGCCCCACGAAGTGAACTATAGGGCCAACATATATGCGCTCAAGCAGGCGGGAGCGACTCAGCTTCTCGGGTTTTCAGCAGTTGGAAGTCTGCGCTCGCAGTTCAGTCCCGGCGACCTTGTGATGCCAGAACAGTACTTTGATTGGACTCGTGGTCGGCGGGAGCAAACATTTTTTGGGCGCACAGTCGCCTGCCATGTGTCGACCGCACATCCGGTCAGCGCCAGTCTGGTCAAGGCTGTTGTCGCCGCTGGAGAACAGTCAAACATTACAATCCATCGAGGCGCGACTTACGCTTGTGTTGAAGGCCCTCGTCTTGGCACCCGTGCTGAAAGTCTGTTTCTACGTGATGCTGGGTGTGATCTCGTAGGCATGACCAACATTCCCGAGGTGTTTCTTGCCCGGGAGGCGCAGATCGCGTACGCTACAGTTGGCCTGGTAACGGACTATGACTGCTGGCTTGATGATCCAGCCCAGCACGTGAGTGCGATAGGTATTTTCGAGCTCTACGGCCGCACCCTGCAAAAAGCAGCGCAAGTGCTTGACACCTTTCTTCAGGGGCCACTGCCAGAGCCAGAATCGAACATACGCACCGCTTTAAGCAGAGCCATGCTGACGCCTTATGAGACGCTTTCGTCTGAACAGCGGGCTTGGATCGACGTTCTTTCGCTCTAACTATATGACGCTCGCGCAACGAAGAAGGCCATTCAAACCTGCTCGCTCAATCATGCTGGACGCCAGTCACAGCACTCATGATCGTGACCTCGCCACATCTGACACAATAGACCTGTCAATCATCGTACCGGTACTTAACGAAAGTGGCGTCATCTCGCGAACACTGAGGCAGTTGCAAGCCATGCGCAAGCGTGGCGTCCAGGTGATTGTGGTCGACGGAGGCAGTCATGATGCAACTCTCATTGAGTGCAATCCGCTGGCGGATGAAGTGTGCTCTAGTGAACCAGGACGTGCCTGCCAGATGAACTATGGCGCGCAAATCGCCCGAGGCGATGTCCTGCTGTTCCTGCACGCCGACACCCTGCTCCCGGAAGTCGCGGATCAGATCGTGATGCGAGCGCTAGGCAAACTCGAACAAAACGACATTGGAAAATCTCCTGATCGCGCATGCTCTCAGAAAGAGTGGGGACGCTTCGACGTGATAATTTCTGGGCGGCACCCCATGCTCGCTGTGATAGGGCTCTTGATGAATTTGCGATCACGCCTGACCGGCATTGCAACCGGTGACCAGGGAATTTTTGTGAGTCGTCGGCTGTTCAACACCATTGGTGGTTTTCCTGATCAGCCACTGATGGAAGATATTGCGATGAGCACCTTACTTAAGAGTCACTGCAAACCTGCGTGTCTGCGTGAGAAGGTCATCACCTCAGGCAGACGCTGGGAGACACGCGGGATCTGGCGTACGATCGGTCTGATGTGGTATCTACGCTGGCGCTACTGGCGAGGCGAGTCTCCCGAGACACTTGCACAGCGATATCGCTGAACATCATTTAAATTACTAAAAAGTTGTCTATTGATGGACCCCGATGAACATCTCGGAATGACCACCGCGTTGATCCTGCTCGCAAAGGCTCCTGCGCCAGGCTTTGCAAAAACACGTCTTATACCGGCGCTTGGGTCAGGCGGTGCTGCGGCACTGGCCAATCGCATGCTGTGCCACGCTGTTGCGCAGGCCATGGCTGGAGGGTTTAAGAGGGTCGAATTGTGTGTCAGTCCGGATGAGTCTCATATCGCCTTTCGGCGACTCGCTATGCGCTACCCCGACCAACTCCACTTAACCTGTCAGATTGATGGCGATCTTGGCCAACGCATGCAGAGAGCCATCAACACGAACCTTTCAGCCTACCCTCGTGTCCTGTTGATGGGGACTGATGCCCCAGCACTGACAGCCAAGCGACTCCGGGAAGCTGCAAATGCACTGCAAAACCATAATGCAGCACTCGTGCCGGCCTATGACGGAGGCTACGCATTAATTGGCCTGACACAGAGTGCACCGTTTCTCTTTGAAGACTGTAAGCGTGTATTAAATAAAGCCCATGCACTCTGCCAAGCCTTATCCTGCCAAGCG
>CAZBIN010000302.1:1630-3241 GCA_964491995.1 uncultured Orrella sp. | reverse complement strand
CTTGGCTTTGATCGTCTGGGCAAACTGGTTGACCGTGACTCACGGACCGTCGAGCATCTGCCACTGATCAAGGCCATGGTGTTTAACCGTCTGTGTGATCCTGAATCGAAGCTGGGCTTGTTACGATGGCTTGAGACGGTCACTATTCCTGGGGTGGATGAGGTGCAAGTCACCCATCAGCGACTGCTACGCAGCATGGACGTACTCGATGAACGCAGTGAGGGCGTGAGCGACATGATGTCCGAGCTGTTGATGCGACTGATTGACCAGGATTTGTCCGTCGTGTTCTACGACATGACGACCATCCGTACCTATGGGCTGACCGAAGAGCTCGATGAGCTCAGAGCCTATGGCATGTCCAAGGAGTCGACGATCAACCGGCAGGTCATGCTCGGTGTGGTGCAGACCGCCGATGGCATTCCATTGGCTCATCATGTCTGGCCGGGTAACACAGCAGAAGTCCAGACCTTGCAAAGTGCCGTGACCGACATTCTGAAGCGCTTTCCCGTCCAGCGCCTCATCGTGGTGGCTGACCGCGGTTTGCTGTCCATGGAAACGCTGGAGCAGTTAAAGGCGCTCAAGGTCAAGGATCGACCGCTTGAGTTCATCATGGCGGTGCCGGGTCGCCGGTACGGTGAGTTTGAGCCCATCCTCTCTGCCCTGCACGAGGATGCAGAACTGGATCTGGCCAACGCCAAAGATGAAGTGACCGGTGAGACTTGCTGGCAAGACGATCGCCTGATCTGGGCGCATAGTCCCAGGGTGGCCGAGCAGGCCAACCAGGCACGCCAGGAGAAAATAAAAGCCATCGAAGACGGTGCCGCCAGGCGGGTGGACAAACTTGACAATCAGGACACCGGAAAAAAACACCGGGGACGCAAGCTCTCCGACTCTGGCGCCAAAGCCTGGATGTACAACGAGGTCAAAGAGGCCAGGCTTGGCAAGATCATCAAGGTGGACCTGCAATCGGATCTGTTCAGCTACCAGATCGATGAGAAGGCACTCAAGCTGGCGGAATTGAATGATGGCAAGTTGTTGCTCGTGACCAACGTCACCGACCTCACACCGCCAGAAGTGGTGGCCCGATACAAAGCCCTGGCGGATATTGAACGGGGCTTTCGGGTGCTCAAAGACGAAATTGAGATTGGACCCATCTATCACCGATTGCCCAAACGCATCCGCGCACATGCCACCCTTTGCTTCATTGCCCTGATCCTGCACCGAATCATTCGCCAGCGTCTCAAGGCTGCTGGCAGCCCGTTATCACCACGGCGCGCACTACAAATGCTGTCTGCCATTCAGAAGCACACCGTGCATCTGGGTGCCAACACCACCACTTCGGGGCTGTCCAACATCAGCGCAGACCAATCTAGCGTGTACACCGCCCTCAAAACCGGGAGACCGACTGCCAGGCACGTGCAATCAACGCTGTTGTAGTGGAGCGTTTGACTCCGTGATTTCAAACGTATCAAGCACTTACGTTCTCGCTATGTCGAAGTCGAGTGGTCAGGTTATGGCTTCAATCCGACCGTTTGGCCAAGATATGATGTTCAAGTTTGGCTTTGAAGGGTCATTTTGAGGCGGTTTCCGGCCACTATATGGTTATAAATC
>CAZBIN010000302.1:0-1620 GCA_964491995.1 uncultured Orrella sp. | reverse complement strand
ACGTGATCATAGAGTCATAGGGTGAGTGGGGGCAGCTGCGGTTAATCATTCACCGGAATATCCAACCGCGTGTCACGGCCGGACCGCCACTCATACCGACTGCCTTGCTGAAGGTGATTCAAGACTCCAAGCCAAACTCCATTTCCTCATTGGCACAAATCACTGGACGTAAGCCAGGCAACCTTTCCCGTACCCTGAAAACCATGTCGAATGACGGCTTTGTCGAGATGAAGCGAGAGAACAAGTATGTCCGGCCCATCGCCAAGGCTACGGAATTTCGTATCGTCGCTTGCCGCTAACCTGCAACTGCTAACGGTCCGAGTGCCATGGATTGATCAGATCAATCGAAGTACCGGCAAAATCGCTAACGTTGCGCGTGACTAGCTTGCAGCCATTGGCGTAGGCAGTTGAACCGATGATCGAATCGAAAGCAGGCATTGGTCTGCCGCGCAGTTCCGACTGTGATGTCATGGCGGCCCATACCTCGGACACTTGGGTGTCAAACGACAATATTCTGCCTTCGAAGCCTGCGATGGTTTGCTCGAGCCAGGCGGAAAGCTCGGATCGACGACGCGACTCGGGAAGCTTATGGATCCCGCGCTTCAGTTCGCCGATCGTCATGGCGCTGATGTAAAGTTCGCTGGCCTTGCGAGTCTCTAGCCAACTCAGAACACTCATGTCAGGCGTTGGTTTGACAAGCTCAGACAGTACACAGGTGTCGAGCAAATATTTCACAGCGTCACATCCCGAATCGCTTCACGGCTCCTTTCAATGATTAGCGCCTCACCACGCGGAGCGTTGAGCAAACAGTCCATCAGTTGTGGCGCTTGTCCTGTCAGCCGCCTGTAATCGCTGGCGGCGAGAATGACAACGGCCTCCTCCCCGCGTCGGGTAACCAGTTGTGGACCTTCCTTGAGCGAGCGATCAACGACCTCGCTGAAGCGGCTCTTCGCCTGCTGTAGTTGCCACGTCTGCATGGATTCTCCGTGATGCAAATAAAGACTAGTCAGACTAGTCATATTGTTGGTTATTATAGGTGAGATCACCGAACTTGTGAATCTAACGGGTTGCGTCTCACGGGATGCGGTGTGATCTGTTGGAGCGAACGTTGCATGGACCCTGCTCAATGGCAGGCTAGTGGGGGGTGGGAACTCGCAGAGGTTTGCGAGAATTTTGAGTTGATCAGGAAGCTGAATTTCCCCCACCTCGACCGTGTTAATGAACGATCGAGACCGCTTGATGATGTGTTCGCCCTCGAGGCGGAAGGGTTGGAAGGGTCGGAACGGTTGGAAGGGGCCAAGCGAGGCGGTTTCGACCGATATTCAGTTCGCAAACTCTTGAATCAGGAGTTGCAGTCTCAGTCCCCGTGTGTCGCGGCGATGGGCGATCAGGATGATCATCGGCGTCGCCGAATCACAAGTCATTTCAGGATGCCCGGTATGCCCTGGGTGGTTGTGGCGACCAATGTGTTTCAGGAAGGAGTGGATCTGCACCTATTGCCGGACGGTCATTCACCATGGAGTCACACACGCGGCGTCCTCAATCGAGCAGCGCACGGGTCGTGTAGACCGCATTGGTGGCTTGTTACAACGTGAAGTGAGTCAACAAACCTATCATTCC
>CAZBIN010000301.1:0-3251 GCA_964491995.1 uncultured Orrella sp. | reverse complement strand
CCAACGGATTATGCTTACCACTACAGCTTTCGCTGCCCGTTTCCGGTTTGTGGTCTGGACTGTCTCTTGTCTTTACGACCTACCCGTACAGTCTCTACACCTTCCAGACATTGCTATCCGGCTTGGCTCGGGATTACCACGCATGACGCAGAGGCTTCCCCGAATTTGAGTAGTTCTACAAGGGAGCAGAGTGAACTTGCTTCCATGCAACCCATCTGTAAACAGCCATTGCCGAGGCGTTAGGTTGTTTACCATTAAGTCCGCTGCTCTAACCAGGCATGAGCTAGAGGCCCAACCGCTACCAACACTACTTCCCGCTATTTCCACCAATCGGGAAACTGCATGTAGTGTTTAAAGCGACGACATTGTAACTCAGACAACACCCATCAAAATCGACAACATCGACGGTAGCCCGATCTGCGCGATTTTCATCAATCCGCTCGACCAATGATGTAACCTTGACTCTGAAGGTAAGTCCGAAACACACCCACTGACATGAGACTCAGCATGGCCAACGATCCGTTCGCACAACTCAATGATCAACAAAAAAATTTACTTCGCCAGGCAGCGCCGCATGCCGGAAAACTTATCTTGATCGGCGTGTTACTGGTCGTTTGTGGCACGATCGGACTGCTCGCTGAAGTGGCATTTTCTTTCGCATCAATTACGATTCTCAGCCTTGTGGCGCTCATTGGCGGTGTGCTAATGGCTATTCACGCGTTTCAGGCTCGCGCGTGGAAGACGTTCCTGATTCAATCTTTGTTTGCCGCACTCTATGTTGGCTTAGGTATTTTTATCTGGATTTCACCGGTTGCAGCGCTTCAAGGATTGACTATCTGGCTCGCAGCCATGTTTCTTCTAACCGGTGTGATGCGACTGATTGCAGCAGTTCAGAACTGGTCTCTTGGTGGAGGCATATGGCCAGCCCTCTCAGGCGTCATTTCGATTTTGCTAGGAATATTGATCCTGAACAACTGGCCACAGGCCAGCCTGTGGGTGCCAGGCATGTTGTTAGCCATCGAACTGATTTTGCAGGGATGGGCAATGATTTTTCTGGGTCAGGCATTAAAGCGCAGCCCTGGGCGATGAAACAATCCCGTGAAGAAAGTGCAGTCCCAAGACCTTGGAACCAGCCAAGATCGCGAATGTAAGCTGCGTTCTCAAGCCACTTTATTTTTGCGGCGCTTTCTTTGCTTGAGCAAAACACCCAGACGCCATAGCATCGTGACAGTGAAGTACACCAACACGGACATCACTGACGCAAGGATGGCGAGCCCCGTAAAGAGCGGCGCACCAATATTGCTGATGTGCTCAAGCCATGAGAGCGTTGTGGTATCCGTTGTGACGACTGCCAATTGTTGATCAATGGCCTCATCTGACAGCGTGGATTCGCCTCGCGTCAGAATGAAGTTTCCCAGCTTGTACGCGAGAAAATACACGGGTGCAAACGTGAAAGGATTTGTCACGAGGGTACTGACCATTGCCATTGGCAAATTTGCCCTGAAAATAACCGCCAGAAGTGCCGCAAAGGGGATTTGAGCCAGAGGAATGAGAAGCCCCATGAACACCCCGATCGCACATCCGAGGGCGATGGTGCGCCGATTGGCCTGCCAAAGGCAAGCCTGCGTCAATGTTGGCCCAAGCCAACGCAACCACCGGTTCTGAGAAACCTTCTCTGGTGATGGAAGGTACCGCTTTACGGACTTGCCGAACATATGACTCCGACTGACACAAGCAACTGGATATACCGACAATTCTGAGCCGGGTTATCACAGACGCGGATCGAAATGCAAAATTTATTGAATTGCAAATAGTTTGCCGGATCAGTCGAGGGAATATACAAATGTACTCACGACCCGAAGCCGTTTTCCAATTGTCATTCCAGAGGAATATCCATCGCTGCCATCATCATCCAGAATCTGGATGTTGCCTTGGTTGGCTTGACGCAACTGTCCTAGCTTGGTGCCAGCATCGGTGGCAAATTTTTGAGCCTGCTCTGCAGCATTTTTAACTGCCAGCTCAAGCAGCTGTGGCTTGATATCGTTAAAGCCTCTTAGCAAATAACGAGGTTGCCCCCCATTGGGACCATCCGAGGAAATCTGCACTCCCGCCCGAATCAAAGGATCCAGGTCATTGACTGTGCGAGCCACATCGTCCACACGAGCGCTGCGAACCAGCACGGAGCCTTGACCCATGTAACGAAAAGCGACACCTTCCTGCTGCCCATACTCCCGGGCCATCAGATCAGTCACCTGAAGCGACCGCGGCTCGATCTCCTCAGGCTTAAATCCTTTAGCTAACAGAAACTGAACCACATCCTGACGATCCGTGGTCAATGATTGTTGCAAATCATCATAAGACTGTGCTGCACGGCGAAATGAAATCACCCAGATCGCATAGTCACTTTTGACATCCTGCTCGGCCAGCCCCTTGATGGTCAGAAATCGGTCGGCCTTTCGAAAACCTTCGACCCCTTGACCAATAAACCACCCAGAGAACGCCACACCCGCAGCCACAATCACGGCTGGAATCCATTTTTGAATCAGTACTGACATGGAGTTTCCCTGGGTTAAAAATTTACTGGGGATTACTGACCTTCAAGGAAGCTGCGAAGCTTGTCGGCCCGGCTTGGATGGCGCAGCTTGCGCAATGCCTTGGCCTCAATCTGACGGATTCGCTCACGGGTCACATCGAACTGCTTACCCACTTCCTCCAGCGTCTGATCCGAACTCATCTCGACACCAAACCGCATACGCAATACCTTGGCCTCACGAGGGGTGAGCGAATCAAGAACTTCCTTGACCACGTCTCGCATAGAACCATGCAGTGCTGCGTCAGCCGGAGCGAGCGTCGCCAGGTCTTCAATGAAATCGCCAAGATGCGAGTCATCATCATCACCAATCGGCGTCTCCATCGAGATTGGCTCCTTGGCAATCTTGAGGATTTTTCGAATCTTGTCCTCAGGCATGTCCATCTTTGCCGCCAACGTCGCTGGATCAGGCTCAGAACCTGTTTCCTGAAGAATCTGGCGGCTGATCCGGTTCATCTTGTTGATGGTCTCGATCATGTGAACTGGAATACGTATGGTGCGAGCCTGATCTGCAATCGATCGCGTGATGGCCTGACGGATCCACCAGGTGGCATAAGTTGAAAACTTGTAGCCACGACGGTACTCGAACTTGTCAACCGCCTTCATCAAGCCAATATTGCCTTCCTGAATAAGATCCAGGAACTGCAATCCGCGGTTGGT
The DNA here is from genome assembly GCA_964491995.1 of uncultured Orrella sp. GTDB lineage: Bacteria > Pseudomonadota > Gammaproteobacteria > Burkholderiales > Burkholderiaceae_B > Algicoccus. The sequence goes on along the minus strand of CAZBIN010000301.1, from coordinate 1 downwards.
G
>CAZBIN010000300.1:0-3282 GCA_964491995.1 uncultured Orrella sp. | reverse complement strand
TTCAGCAGGCTTACTACAGCAAATTCAAAGGCGACAAAGCCCTTGATCAGTTGTACGGCGACCATACAAGGGTACGGATCAACGTGCGCTCGATCACCTTGGGGCCTAACAAAAGTGCGACGGTTCGATTCACACGACGCTTTGAACATCGCATGAATCAGGCAGTTGGAAAGGACGAACACCTCCTAGCGACCCTCTCATACGGCTTCGTCGACGCTGATTTGTCTGAAGCTGTCGGTCGCGAAAACCCGCTGGGCTTTCAGGTCTATAGCTACGGTACCGATATAGAGGTGGGTGGCAAATGACCTGGCTCTATTTATTTGAATGGCTGGGCGCATTGCTCGGCCTTGCAGGCGCAGCGCTTTTAGCTGCCAATCATCGACTTTCAGGCTGGGGATTCCTGGCCTTTCTTTTGTCCAACGTCTGCTGGATCACCTATGCGTTGATGACCAATGCCTACGGACTCATTGCCATGCAGGCCGGATACACCGTCATCAGCGTGTTTGGCCTGTGCCGATGGCTGCTGATCCCTTCACTGCCTAAATCTTCCCGAAACAAATGAGGTAACCGCACTATGCAATCGCAGAAAGATCAGGACTTGGCTGCTCGTCTGGAGCAGGCACATCAACTCTCCAATGCACAGCGCCTGGCACTATTGAAAGACTTAGAGCGCTACGCTGCTCGTGATCTCTATGGTGCAAGTCGGCTTTGCAAAGATCACTTGAGTAAGCAAGCAGATTTGCGTTTACCCCTGTCCATCCAGGTCGCTCCAACGGTGGCTAAGCACTTCGAGATGCGTATGGAAGCTCAGCGACGGGCGGTGGACTTGTACTTTGAACAAGACCGCCAAGTGCGACAACCCCAGGATGGCAAGCAATACGTTGGGCCAGTGGTGGGTACTACGCCAAATTGTGTTGTTCAGCTCGATAAAGAAACCGGTGATTTGATCGTCCATGCAAAAACCAGCCTGGTCTGTGCCTTCGAAGCGGCTGAAAGAGACAAAGACCTTGCCATTCACTATCCAAATGTTGCCATCGGTGGGGTGGGATTGGTCACAAGAATGGATACCGAAAAGCAAATGGACACTGGGATGGCGTTTGGTCGAGAGGCTCAAGCGTCGAAATCTGAACATTCAATGGAACGTGGCTTATGACCTTGCGAAAGCTAACAGCACTTGGCTTGGCTCTGATGGTGTTTATCACTCCAGGCCAATCCCATGCCCTTGACAACCCCAAAGCATCCCCCAAAGACGCTCGAATCCGAAGCACGGATTACGACGACGCTAACGTCATCGCCGTCTCCACCGTTGCGGGGGTTACCACCCATATTGTGTTGGCAGATGACGAGTCTTACGTAACACACGCATTCGGTGATGCCCAGGCGTATGACTTTCAGCAAGTGGGCAAACACCTGCTGCTCAAGCCCATCGTTCATCAGGCCGACACAAATTTGATTGTGATCACGGACAAACGCAACTACGCGTTCCTTTTACAAAATGCGGCACCTGGCAAACGCAAGGAGACACACCGCATCACGCTCAATTATCCAGAGAGCGCGGCCGCAATCTCCGCCGCCCAAGCTAATCAAACCATGGTGAATCAAGCCCTGGACCAAACAGGCATCGCCATCAACTGGCAAGGCTACACCATGAGTGGTGATCAGTCTTTGGCACCAGTCAACGCATGGGACGATGGGGCGCAGACCTGGCTGCGCTTTGCACCCGGCCAGGATTTGCCTGCTGTCTACTTTGTCGATGCTGACGGCAACGAAGTCATTGCCAATCGGCATATGGCAGATGCCCACACGATTGTGATGCACCGCACAGCGGCGAAATGGCATCTTCGACTTGGCGACCAGGTCTTGGCTATCCACAACGAAAGCGCTCAGCAAACCCGGGCTTTACCCACACGTACCATTTCGCCCGAAGTTGAACGTGTTCTGCGCACGGAGGCCAAGCAATGAGTTGGTTCAAGTCTAAACGCAACAGTTCTCCAGCAATCGATGCTGTCGCTCAAATTGAGGCTGACGTCGAATCGCTCAGCGGGGACCGCGGTCAGCCAAACTTTAGTGATGTGGCCAAGCCCATGGCCCCCGGTACAAAGGGCTTTCTGACGTTGTTAGCATTTGCCGTATTAGTGCTTATTGTGGTTTTGATCGCCCGTTTAAATCGCACCGATTCTTCCGAAGGGGCTAAGAATCAGTTCTCACGCCCCAAAATTGAAAACATATTGCCAGAGTTAAAACTGGCATCACCCACAACCCCGCTTGCACCCACACCTCAACCTGCGAAAGAGCCCAGCGCCCCAATCGTTCCCGAGCTGAGCAAAGTGACAACGCCGAGCAACGAAAAGCAGACCTCACTTCTCTTTGACGATCCTGTCGAGAAACGCAGGCTCACACCAGGGTTACAGGGCCAACAAACCAGCCAACAGACCTCGCAGAATACCGGCACAACAAAGAACAGCGGCGCTACCCAAGCCCGCGATGAAGGCCCGATGGCCGAGAAGTTGCGCCCGCTTCGTTTGACCATGGCCAAGGCCGGGTTACTGCATGACAGGGATCTGTTACTGACGCAAGGCGCAATGATTGACTGTGTGCAGCAGACGAAGTTTGTCTCTGCACAAGCAGGCATGATCACTTGCTATGCCACACGCGAAGTGCGTTCGGCCAGTGGTCGTGTTGTTCTGATCGACCCCGGGACCATCTTTGTGGGTTACCAGCAAAGCGTCCTGGCCCATGGCCAGCCTCGCATCGGCATTGTGTGGTCACGGCTGGAAACACCACAAGGTGTTGTGGTGCATCTGGATTCGCCAGGCACCGGAGCGTTAGGTGAAGCAGGTCTTGATGGCGAGATTGATAGTCACTTTGCGGCTCGATTTGGTGGGGCCATCATGATTAGCCTCATAGGGGATTTGGGCAACTGGTTAAGTCGTCAAGGTGGTGGAAACAACAACGAAGGCAGCATCCGTTTTGACAACTCCAGCGACGCTGCGCAGCAAGCCGTCACCACTGTTCTTGATAACACCATCAACATCCCACCGACCTTGTATCGCAATCAAGGCGGCAGGATTGGCATCTACGTTGCCCGGGATCTGGACTTCAGTAGCGTCTATTCCCTTCAACCGGCACAAAGCCGCGCACCCCAAGCGCTGACGCAGCGCTAACTCCCGACTCACTGGACCTCTCTCCAGGAGAGTCCGGGCCATATCTAAAGTCCCACACACCGGGATTACCTGGTGGGTGGCCTTTTGTACTTTCATTTTGGCTGAATTTATCTATGAC
>CAZBIN010000299.1:0-3298 GCA_964491995.1 uncultured Orrella sp. | reverse complement strand
CTTTGTGCAGACGACGACGACGGTCTCCGCGCACGATATCAACAGTCTCACTGGTCCGCGTCACGCGCCCAAGCGGATTGCGCCCGGAGTGATACATGGCGGTAGCCGTCGCCATCGGGCTGGGATAAAACGTCTGGACCTGGTCCGCGCGAAATCCATGACTCTTGAGCCACATCGCCAGATGCATCATATCCTCATCGCTGGTGCCGGGATGCGCGGCAATGAAATAAGGAACAAGAAACTGCTTTTTACCTGCTTGTTCACTGAACTTGTCAAACATTTGCTTGAACTTGTCATAACTACCAATGCCAGGCTTCATCATCTTTGAGAGGGGCCCGATCTCGGTGTGCTCTGGCGCAATCTTCAAATAACCGCCCACATGATGCGTGACAAGTTCTCGCACATATTCCGGAGATTTCACTGCCAGGTCGTAACGCAATCCCGAGCTGACCAGGACTTTCTTCACGCCCTTGAGGGCGCGCACACTGCGATACATATGAATCAGCGAACTGTGATCCGTGTTCAGGTTCTGGCAAATGTCGGGATAGACACAACTGGGCTTACGACAGGCAGACTCGATTTCGGGGCTCTTGCATCCGATGCGATACATATTGGCCGTCGGTCCACCCAAGTCCGAGATCACCCCTGTGAAGCCCTTCACCTTGTCACGGATATCCTCCACCTCGCGCAGGACGGATTCTTCGCTTCTGCTCTGAATGATTCGACCTTCGTGTTCAGTGATCGAACAGAATGTACAGCCACCGAAACATCCGCGCATGATATTGACGCTAAAGCGGATCATCTCCCAGGCAGGGATCTTTGTCGCACCGTCATGACTGCCGTGCTCGTCTGCGTAAGATGGATGGGGGCTGCGCGCGTAAGGCAGATCAAACACCAGATCCATCTCCGAGGTTGTCAGCGGAATCGGTGGCGGATTGATCCAGACATCACGTGCCGTACGTCCCTCACCATGCGCCTGAACCAGCGCTCTCGCATTGCCCGGGTTCGTCTCCAGATGCAGGACCCGGTTCGCGTGAGCGTACAAAACAGGATCAGACTTGACTTGTTCATAAGAGGGCAAGCGGATCACGCTTCGGTCACGCGGAGGCACCTTGAGCTTGCCTCTGCCCTGCAGGGCCGGATTGGGAGAAAAAATCAGCGCAGCTTCACCGTTCGCCAATGGGTTCTTGCTGGCGTTTTTTGTGTTGACAGCATCCGCAACCGAACGGGCTTCATCGTTGCGCGCACAACTTTGTCCTTGTTCAAGCGCCTGCTCACTAATCATCAGATAGGGATTGACGTGGGCTTCAACCCTGCCTGGTGCGTCTACACTGGTGGAATCGATTTCAAACCACCCGTCAGGCGTCTGTCTACGCACAAATGCAGTGCCCCGGACATCAGTCATTTGATCAATCGGCTCTCGAGCAGCCAGTCGATGCGCTATTTCAACCACAGCACGCTCAGCGTTGCCATACAACAGAAGATCGCATTTGCTATCGACAACGATCGAGCGGCGAACCTTGTCAGACCAGTAGTCGTAATGGGCAATTCGTCTCAAGGAGCCTTCGATCCCACCCAGGACAATCGGCACATCTTTGTATGCTTCTTTGCAACGCTGGGAATAAACGATAGCTGCACGATCGGGACGCCGGCCTCCCACGTCACCCGGGGTATACGCATCATCACTGCGCATTTTTCGGTCGGCCGTATATCGATTGATCATCGAGTCCATGTTGCCGGCAGTCACCCCAAAAAAGAGATTGGGCTTGCCCAGGGCTTTGAACGGCTCAGCACTTTGCCAATCAGGCTGGGCGATGATTCCCACCCGGAACCCTTGATTCTCGAGCATTCTGCCGATAACGGCCATACCAAAGCTCGGGTGATCAACGTACGCATCCCCTGTGACAATGATGATGTCACAGCTATCCCATCCGAGCTGCGTCATTTCATCGCGACTCATCGGCAAAAAGGGAGCAACACCAAACCGCGACGCCCAGTACTTGCGATAACTGCTCAAGGGCTTGGCATTGCGTGGAAAAAAGGAAACGTCTTGGTAGGTGGTCATATCAGGTCCTGGCGTGGCGCTGGGGATCAGTACACAGCCTGAAAACTCAACTAGCAGCAGGCACAACTGAAGGCGGCAAACCCTTTATTATCCGAGTATTTACCCTTATAGACAAGGTAAATATCAACCAACAAGTCGATGTCGCTACCGTCCTGACCTGTACCATGAGCCACCGATCCAAAAACACGCGGATTAGCTGTCCTGTAGCGACTTACCGTCGCTCGAACAAGATACTGCTTGGAATTAAGAATAACCGATGGTCTCATGAGTTGACCATTCCGCAATACCTAAACAAATCGAATCATTTCTGACTAAATCTGCTGCTTGCTTCCTGCTTCACTGAGGCTGGTTTCATCGCCCTCTTACGAGCGCGGCCAGAGCCTTCCTCTCCACAGGCTGACACGGTGGAACTCACCGCCATGTTTCTCAAATTGACCGCCGCGTTCACGTCGCGGTCGTGGCGCGTTGCGCAGGTCGGACACGTCCATTCGCGAACGGCTAGCGGCATGGGAGACTCTGGAGATGGTCAAGCGCTATGCCCATATGGACGCTGAGCACCTGGCCGAATTTACGGTCACGTTTTGGGCACAACCGAAGCCACAAAAAGAAATAGCCGCTGTGGGGGCGGCTATAAGCTTTTGATACTGCTAGGTATTTTTGGCTCCCCAACCTGGGCTCGAACCAGGGACCTACGGATTAACAGTCTGCACCTGATGCTATTTAACGACATTTATCAAGATTTACGAAAATAAAGTTTCGTTGAAAATTCAATGATTTAACCTTGCTTACAGAAATCCGGAGGTTGCTTTATATTCATCGATATTCTACAAATTTGTTTACATATTGCTTACATGGAATTGGTGAACAAATGAGCAGACGTATCAAGCTGACCGCCGGACGGGTCCGAGACTTTCAACACGACAACGAGTCACCGCAATCATTCTTATGGGATGCCGAGGTGAACGGATTGGCAGTCCGAGCCACAGCCAGGGTCAAGGCGTACATTTTCCAGAGCAGGCTATCGGGCAAGTCCATACGGATGACAATAGGTGATGTCAGTGCGTGGGCACTGGATGAAGCCCGGCAGGAGGCACGACGCCTGCAGACCCTGATTGACCAAGGCCGCGACCCAAGACAGGTAAAAGCGGAAACGACCGCCGCTGACGTCGCTGCAAGAGATAAAGCCCGTACCGAGTCCTCACCTGCACTCGAAGCATGGCACGAATACATCAA
>CAZBIN010000298.1:0-3318 GCA_964491995.1 uncultured Orrella sp. | reverse complement strand
ATCCAGAGCCTGTTTGCAGGCACTCCCAGTCATCCGGTCACACGTGCTCTGGCCCCCCACCTGCAGGAATGCAAGATCACCCAGGACCGATTGCTGGCGATCATCGACGGCATGCAGATGGATCTGGATCAAACCCGCTATCTGGACTGGACCGGGCTCAGAAAATATTGCTGGCATGTCGCGGGCGTCGTCGGTGAGCTGTCAGCTGGCGTTTTCGGTTACGAAAACGAAAAAACCCTGGAATACGCGACCCATCTGGGACTGGCATTCCAGATGACCAATATCATCCGTGATGTCGGCGACGATGCGCGACGCGGGCGTATTTATCTTCCCGTCGAAGACCTGCAGCGATTCGAAGTCAAGGCATCGGAGATTCTGAACGCAAAACACAGCGATCGTTTTGAAGCGCTGATGACCTTTGAGGCGCAGCGCGCGCGTGATCTTTATCGCACGGCGATCGATGCACTTCCTGAATGCGATCGACGTTCGCAGCGTCCTGGCCTCATGATGGCTGCGATTTACTACACACTGCTCGATGAGATCGAACACGAGAACTGGAAAGTGCTTGATCAACGAATTTCACTCACCCCGATTCGCAAGTTCTGGCTCGCATGGAGAAACTGGGTCGGTGGCGCACGCCCCGTGATCAGCCGCATTCAGCGACACGCATCAAACAAAACAACGGGCCCATGAAATTCGCTGTGGTCGGTGGCGGCTGGGCCGGCATGGCGGCAGCAGACACGCTGGTGCGGGCAGGTCACACCGTCACAGTATTCGAACTTGCCCATCAACTGGGTGGTCGGGCACGAGGTCTGCAGGACCCCGCCCTGGGATGTATCGACAATGGCCAGCACCTTCTGATCGGAGCCTACCAGCAGACACTCAGGCTGATTGCAAGTGCACACGGGGAGTACGCCAGCACTGCCCGACCTTTTGTACGCCAGCCTTTGAGCCTGCGCTCGGCCAACGGATCACTGCACTTGCACATACCGTCCTGGCCTTCCGGATCGCTGGGTCGTCTGATTGCACTGGCAACTGCCCGAGGCCTGTCGCTCGTTGAGCGTTGGCAAGCCATACGATTACTCGCAAATCTCCGGTTGGGACGCGCATGGCCAGGCAGTCTCCAGACCGTATCACAGTGGCTTGATCAACATCGACAGGCTGAATCGCTCCAGTCAGCAATGTGGATCCCGTTGTGTCTGGCAACCATGAACACCCCGCCCGAAGCGGCCAGCGCCGAATTGTTCGCCAAGGTACTCAAGGACAGCCTTCTGGCTTCTGATTCAGGTGCCACTGATCTGATCATTCCAGCCTGTGATCTGACCCGTCTCTGGATCGATGTAGTCGCCGCGCGGGTCGAAGTCGTCTACGGGACCCGGGTGCAGCGAGTCACACCCTCCCCCTTTGCAGAAAAGCGTGTGGACTCGAGTACTAGCAAATGCGTGGCTGGCGTCGAGATTGAATCAAGGCGGTTTGATGGCTGCGTGATCGCAACCCCCCCATCCGGGGCGTTGCACATCGTGCAGAACTGGCTGAATAGTTCGGACGCGTCGATCCGTGCAGGAGAGCACCACAACACACAGCGATCTGAGCGACTGGTCAAGGCGCTTGCCGAGTTCAGCTTTCTGCCCATCACGACTTGTTACATGGAATTAACCTCGCCACTGCACTTGCCCTATCCCATGCTGATGCTCCGATCGGGGCACCCTCCTTGCGATGATCGCAGCGCAGCACCAGGGCAATGGGTGTTTGATCGCAATGCCATCGACACAAGCCCAGAGACGCCCGCAAGACTGGCGTTTGTCATCAGTCACGCAGGTCAAGAAGACCTGAATCGGCACACATTGCCAGAAATCCTTTTGCAGCAACTGCTGGCCGAACTCTCCCGGCAGCCGTCATTATCGGCATGGTCATCACCCGAGCCCCCCAAGATCCTGGCAAGCCGCATCATCACCGACAAACGTGCAACGTTTGCTGCCACGCCCGGACTTGAAAGACCGGAGGTGCACACTGACTGGCCGTGCATAAAACTGGCTGGGGACTGGACGGACACCGGCTACCCGGCGGTGCTGGAAGGCGCCGTCATAAGCGGAATCACAGCGGCAAACGCCCTGATGAAGTCCAGCGCAGCATCAAACTCCGCCCAGGCAAGAACGGCTTGAAATCCTGGAGTCCGTGAAACTTTGAAATCCGTGGCACCCGGAAACCGCGGCGACAGGCCTAACCGCTTCAGTGACGCAGCGCATGCCAGCTCGCCCAGCCCAGTGCGGTCAGCAGAAAGGAGCCTATCAAAGACAGGCTGACGTAGATAAAAGCCAGTCCGAAGCGCCCTGCCTGAAGGTAAGTAAAAGTTTCGGCAGAAAATGTGGAAAAAGTCGTGAGTGCGCCAAGAAATCCCGTCACGATCAATAACCGCACAGCGGGTGGCCAGTCGGGGTTCGACATGACATAGGCCATCGCCAGACCGATCATGTAAGCACCCAGAAGGTTGGCACAGAACGTGCCTAGTGCGAAGCGGTCAGCCCCGCTATTGAGCCAGAGCGACAGCCCCCAGCGCAACCATGCACCCAGCGTCGCCCCGACCCCAATACAAAGCAGGTTGACCCACAGACTTGGATGCGTTGCGTACAGCATGTTCAGGGCTTAGCCTTGATCAGACTTTGGCATGCTCGATGATGTAGTCACGAACACTCGCCATATCACAGGGCAGCACGGTAACTTTCTGTTGACGCGACTCAAGATCCTCAAGGCCCGGCGGCAACGGTGCCGCGCGGCCAATCGACTCTTGAATCGTCTCGGTAAACTTTGCAGGCAAAGCCGTTTCGAGCACCAGCATCGGTATACCCGGCTCAACGAACTGCCTGGCAACCTTCACACCATCCGCTGTGTGGGGGTCTATCAGAATCCCGAACTCGTCAAACACTCGCCGGATCGTGGCAAGCCGGTTGGCATGAGAACTGCTGCCCGCCACAAACCCGAACTGAAGCTCAAAGGATGCTTGTTTATCTGAGAGATCAAATACACCCTCACGGCTCAGCTGACCCCAGAGTCCGCGAACCCGGTCAGCGTCGCGACCCACCAGATCAAAAATAAACCGCTCAAAATTCGATGCACGTGAAATATCCATCGATGGACTGGAGGTTGTGTAAGTCTGGGCCGGTGTGCGAGGACGATATATGCCGGTCTTGAAGAACTCCTCGAGAACGTTGTTCTCATTGGTGGCAAGCACCAGGCGACGAATGGGCAGCCCCATCTGGCGCGCGTAATGCCCGGACAGAATGTTGCCAAAGTTGCCTGAAGGCACCGCAAACGACACTT
>CAZBIN010000297.1:0-3320 GCA_964491995.1 uncultured Orrella sp. | reverse complement strand
TATCTCAAGCCCCCGGACCAGTGACCGGTTGTCCGCAGCCTGACTCGGAACTGAACGCTGAATGTTCATGCGACTGGTTGACCGCCTAAGGTTGATTCAAGAATTATTTACGTTCCATTTGATGGAACTGACGTAAAGGATAACATCTGCTGTGTTCAAAAATGAAACGGTCGGACACTCAGAATAAAGTTCGCCACCGCCAAATCGTTGCGAATGCGCAACAAATGGTTACATTCCTCCTCTCAGAACAGGCAATTCACAAGCAGGCGCTGATAAATGTCTAAAGATGATGCCGCCAGTTGAACTTCGCCACGCCGGCATCCATCAAGCGACTGTAAAGTCTCGCGAGACGACATTTTCCCTTTGAGAAAACCGGCGCTCGCCGTCGAGCAATCAAAATTCGGGTTCCAGGATTCTCAGATTGGAAATGACTTTTTTCTGTCATTTGAGTCAAATTCTCAATTACTTAGAAAACTGTCACGAATTTCCTGATGTCAAGACTCTTTTATGAGCACCCACTTGCAAACAGCCGGGAGAATGATCCCAGGGCAACCAACATCCGATGGCGTTATCAGCAACTTTACGCACTCTCAAGACATCTTCCACCCAGAATTCCAACTCAAGAAATATTGCAAATTGCAACTTCATACGGACAAACCCTTACTAGACAACACGCCAGCGATCTCTAAACTGTCAAAGGTTTCATCTGAAAGCTCGATTTGTGGGCTTTTTTATGCGCAAGTCTGGCAATCAGTCAGAGACTCACACAACGAGAAAATTCTGCGCACGGTTGGTTGCACAATCAAACCAGGACTTTTCAGACTTCATTGTGTGATGGACGACAAATCTAGGCAAAAGATCCCTAATGCAGCGAAAGACTGCAAATAAGGGACATGCCTGAACCGGCATTATGCGTCTGCAGATCAATACAGGATCTTCAGACGCATGAGGTCAAGCAGCACAAAACAAACAGCCGACCGTGTCGGTGCAACGGGGAATTTATGAAAAACAGAGATTTAAGAGATATTCTGGGCGGACTTTTAATGATTTGCATGGGTCTGTTCGCCTTCTTTCATGCCCAGCGCTATGAGCTTGGTGAATTGCAGCGAATGGGACCCGGATATTTTCCGGTGGCACTGGGTGCGCTTTTAGCAATCCTGGGTCTGTTCATCATGATTCCGGCCTTTTTCAGGCCAGGGACCAGCATCAAAGTTGAGTGGAAAAGCCTGATCTGGGTCACCCTCGGCATCATTGCTTTTGCTTTCTTGCTAGACAAACTCGGCCTCGTGATCACATCTGCCCTCATGATCATCATGACCAGCATGCCCGCGCTGGGCACGAACTGGAAGGAGCGATTGATACTGGCAGGTATTGTTGCACTCATTACTTACCTCATCTTTTCATTCGGACTCGGAATGGTGATCCCGGTATGGCCATGGTCGTACTAAGAACACAAAGTCGAATCCCCTTTCAAGCTTGATGATGGTAGAAACTCATGGATCTTTATGACAGTCTTTTGGTAGGGCTTTACTCAGCGATTCGCCCTGAAATCCTGATGTATTGCTTTTTTGGTGTCTTTCTAGGCACTTTCGTCGGCGTGCTGCCCGGCATAGGCCCTCTGGCAGCCATTTCGCTGCTGTTGCCAATTACGTATCACATTGAGCCAACCGCAGCGGTCGTGATGCTTGCAGGCGTGTACTACGGTGCGGAGTACGGTGGCTCGATCGCCTCGATTCTGCTCAACCTGCCTGGCACTGCAGCCAACGCGGTGACGTGTCTTGACGGGCACCCGATGGCCCGACAGGGAAGAGCGGGCGTGGCGTTGTTCATGACGACCTTTGCGTCATTGATCGGCGGTATGTCCGGTGTGATTGCCATGATCCTGTTCTCGCCGTCGATCGTGGAAATTGGCCTGAGTTTTGGGCCAGCAGAGTACTTTTCCCTGATGGTGCTTGGCCTGATCGCGGCATCGACGCTGGCTTCTGGCTCACCCGCCAAAGGTTTGTCGATGGTTGTGCTGGGTCTGTTGCTGGGAACGGTTGGTACGGATATCAACTCGGGTATCCCCCGTTTCGATTTCAACATTCCAGAGATGATGGATGGGATCAGCCTGGTCGCGCTGGCCATGGGTCTGTTCGGTATTTCTGAGATCGTCAACAGCATTACCGCAGAGCGCGGATCGAAGATTACCGAGCACATCACGCTACGCACGATGATGCCCACAGGAAAGGACTTCAAAGACAGCAGTATGCCGATCGTTCGTGGGTCGGCCATTGGTGGTTTCTTTGGTGCTTTGCCCGGAACAGGTGCAGCCATTGCCTCTTTCATCTCTTACGCAGTCGAGAAGAAAGTCGCGAAGGATCCATCGATTTTTGGTAAAGGCGCCATTCAAGGTATTGCCGCTCCTGAAGCTGCCAACAACGCCGCCGCTCAGACCGCCTTCATTCCCACGCTGACCCTCGGCATTCCAGGCAGTGCAACCATGGCAATGATGCTGGGTGCCCTGATCATTCACGGTATTCAGCCTGGTCCCATGTTGATGGCCGAGCATCCTGACCTGTTCTGGGGGCTGGTGATCAGCTTTCTGATCGGCAACATCATGCTCGTGATCCTGAACATCCCGCTGATCGGTATCTGGGTGTCGCTGCTCAATATCCCTTATCGTCTACTCTATCCTGCCATTCTCGTGTTCATCATGATGGGTGTCTACAGTGTGCACAACAGCACCTTTGACCTGCTGATGGTGGCCGGAATCGGTGTTGTGGGGTACATTTTGGCAATTCTGAGATTCGAGGCCGCGCCGCTCTTGCTGGGATTCGTGCTTGGACCACTGATGGAGGAGAACCTGCGACGGGCGCTGCTGCTGTCCAGAGGCAATATGTCGACCTTCATTGATCGTCCGATCAGCATGTGGCTCCTGATTCTCTCGGCTGCAATCGTTGCCTGGGCGTTGATCGGTGTCTTGAGAAAGTTTGCACAACGTAAGACGCTCGAGCACGAACGCGCGCAAGCATGACACTGAGTTGAGTCCATTGTTTGCGATGCCGGTGACAGCCAGGATTCTGACTGTCACCATGAACCCGACGCTCGACGTGGCCACCCGCGTCGAGCGTTTGCTTAATCACCAGAAGCTGCGCTGTGAAACTGAAGCCGAGCAAGTCGGCGGTGGCGGCATCAACGTCGCACAGGTTGCCCACTCACTGGGGACAGACTGCACAGCGGCCTTCACCTCAGGCGGCTGGCGCGGCAAAGAAATCGAACGACGTCTTGTGCAAGATGGCATATCCTGCCTGATCTTGCCAATCGCACAGGAAAGCCGC
>CAZBIN010000296.1:0-3348 GCA_964491995.1 uncultured Orrella sp. | reverse complement strand
GAGTGGCCATCGCGTCATGCTTTGACTTGCCCATCAACCGTTTGATCGACACCAGTGTGTCTAACGGATGTTGTTTCTGATGTGCAAGCGCATCAAACCCGACCACCACGTCCTGTGGTCCGTAATAAACAGCTGACGGCAGCAAGACTCGACCCATTTCGTCGGGCAACACCTGCGCGACACTGTGCCGAACCGCTGCCACGAGAGAATGGGTGGTGCCAAGATCGATGCCAATGGCAACCCGACGCTGGTGGGGAGCCGGTGACTGACCAGGCTCCGAAATCTGTAAAAATGCCATATTGTTTTAAACCTGTTCAGGATATCGCGGAGCGCGCTCGCGCGATCTCCTGAATAAACTTGTCGACGAACATCCACTGTTGCAAAGCAGCATCTGCCTGAGGCCAGCATTGTGCCTGAAGCATCCGGGCAACTTGCTCGACGCACTGAACGCGGGATTGCTCCACCTCAACACTCAAAGCATCAAGCAGTGCGTTACCCTGGCCTGTCGAGCTTACAACGTCACGAATCTCTTCGAGCGATTCTCGCCACTGCATCTGCTGCTCGAGAAAGGCAGCGTCGAGCTGACTACCCGTCCGCTCCGATGGAGGATGACCGTTGATCTCACAGAGGTAACGCGCGCGGCTGACCGGATCCTTCAAGACCCGGTAGCCCTCATTGATCTCGGCACTCCACTGCATCGCAACCCGCTTCTCGGCGGCACTGCCCGACACATAGCGATCGGGATGAACTTGTGCGGCACGAGACTTCCAGCGCTTTTGCAGATCTTCAAGATCCACCTCGAAAGATTCTGGCAAGCCAAAAAGTTCGAAGTAATTAGGCGTACGGTTTGAACTCAAGGCATCAGACCGTAAACGACTCACCGCAACCGCAAGTGGCTTTTTCATTCGGGTTCTGAAACTTGAACCCCTCATTCAAGCCTTCGCGCGCGTAGTCAAGTTCTGTTCCCTGCAGATAAACCAGGCTCTTGGGGTCAACGAACACTTTGACGCCATGGCTCTCGAACACCTCGTCAGCACTATCAGGCTCGTCCACATACTCCAGCTTGTAAGCCATGCCGGAACAACCTGTGGTGCGAACGCCGAGCCGCAAACCCATGCCCTTGCCACGCTTGGCGAGATACTTCTGGATGTGATCGGCCGCACTGGCCGTTAATGTCACTGCCATGATCGTAACCTCTCCCGTTCAGCTACCGTGCTTTTCTTTGTAGTCCTTGACAGCAGCTTTGATAGCGTCCTCTGCCAGAATCGAACAGTGAATCTTTACCGGTGGCAGCGCAAGCTCTTTGGCGATCTCGGTGTTGCGAATCGTCATGGCCTGATCAAGCGTCTTGCCCTTGACCCACTCTGTTACAAGAGAGCTCGAAGCGATCGCTGAACCACAGCCATATGTCTTGAATCTCGCATCTTCGATAATGCCATCATCATTGACCCGGATCTGCAGCTTCATCACGTCGCCACAAGCCGGCGCTCCGACCATGCCAGTTCCGACATGGTCATCGGATTTATCAAAAGAGCCGACATTGCGTGGGTTCTCGTAGTGATCCAAAACTTTTTCACTGTAAGCCATTATTTCTACTCCTGATTGACTTGCTTTTCTGTAGGGCTCAATGCGCCGTCCACTGCACCGAATTCAGATCAATGCCTTCTTTGGCCATTTCCCAAAGCGGTGACATGTCACGTAGCTTCTGCACGCGCGCCTTGAGAAGCTCGACGGCAAAATCCACTTCGCTGGCTGTTGTGAAACGACCGAGTGTAAAGCGGATCGAGCTGTGAGCCAGTTCGTCATTACGACCCAGTGCACGTAAAACATAGGAAGGCTCAAGGCTTGCAGAAGTACAGGCAGATCCACTCGAAACAGCCAGTTCCTTGACGGCCATGATGAGTGACTCCCCTTCAACGAAGTTGAAACTCACATTCAGATTGTGCGGCACTCGCCTTTCCAGATCGCCGTTCAAATAAACCTCATCGATCTGGTTAATTCCATTCCAGAGCCGATCCCGCAACATACGAATTCGCTCATTCTCGGTACCCATTTCTTCACGGGCAAGACGAAATGACTCGCCCATTCCCACAATCTGATGAGTTGCCAGAGTTCCCGACCGAAAACCACGTTCGTGCCCCCCTCCATGCATCTGCGCCTCGATCCGAATACGTGGCTTGCGACGGATGTAGAGCGCGCCAATCCCCTTGGGCCCGTAGGTTTTATGAGCACAAAAAGACATCAGATCGACCTTGAGCTTTTGCAGATCAATCGCGACTTTACCCGTAGCCTGGGCTGCATCGACATGAAACACGATACCGCGTTCACGGCAAAGTTCACCAATGGTCTCGATGTCCTGGATGACCCCGATCTCGTTGTTCACAAACATGATCGATACAAGCACTGTGTCAGGACGAATCGCTGCTTTCAGCGTCTCCAGATCCACCAGACCGTTGTCCATGACATCGAGATAGGTCACCTCGAAGCCACGACGCTCCAGCTCGCGACACGGATCAAGCACTGCTTTGTGCTCAGTCTTGACCGTGATCACATGCTTTCCGCGTTCCGCGTAGAACTGTGCAGCGCCTTTAATCGCAAGGTTGTTAGACTCTGTCGCACCCGAGGTCCAGATGATCTCTCGCGGATCTGCATTGACCAGTTCCGCCACATCGACGCGCGCCTGCTCGACGGCAGCCTCGGCTTCCCAGCCAAATGCGTGACTACGCGAGGCCGGATTACCAAAATGCTCATAAAGCCACGGCACCATCTTGTCGACGACTCGAGGATCAACAGGCGTAGTGGCAGAGTAGTCAAAATAGACTGGTTTGACTGACATTTATAAAGCTCCTGAAACTGAATATTCTTTAAATCGTCACACCGTGACGGTTTCGCCAGCCCTGCGAGCAAATGGATCCGCCGCCGACACCGATAGCCGCACTGGCGACTCTGCCCGTGTCATGGTTCCTTCTTGCAGTTGCCGCATCCGCTGTTGATCTACCAGGTCCTGCAAAGACACCGAATCCAGGAAATCGACCATGGTTCGATTCAAAGCGGACCACAGCTCATGTGTCATACAGACGCCTGGACGGCCATCCGTGCCGCTTGAACAGTCCGATTTGCCGCCGCAGTTGGTGGCATCCATCGGCTCATCGACCGCAAAGATAATATCGGCTACCGTAATATTGCGAGCGAGTCTGGCCAGCGTATACCCACCGCCTGGACCACGAACGCTGTCGACCAGCTCATGACGGCGCAATTTGCCAAACAGCTGCTCTAAATAGGACAAGGAAATATTCTGCCGCTGGCTGATCGCAGACAAAGTGACGGGACCACTGTGCTGGCGTAAAG
>CAZBIN010000295.1:0-3407 GCA_964491995.1 uncultured Orrella sp. | reverse complement strand
TCGTGAGGGTGGTCGTACCGTCGGTGCTGGCGTCGTCGCCAAAATCCTGAAGTAAAGTTAGTTCAAACCGGCTTGGGAAAAAAGTATTCCAGGCCGGCTTTAAAAGGTAAAGGGGCATAGCTCAATTGGCAGAGCGTCGGTCTCCAAAACCGAAGGTTGGGGGTTCGAGACCCTCTGCCCCTGCCACCTAAAAATGGCTCGATAAAGCCAACATCGTGCCCACGCACAATGAGTCACTGTTGATGTCCAACACTAGCGTACAAACAGTTTCAAGCACTGCCGATCGAGTAAAACTTATTCTGGCCGTGCTTGTTGTTATTGCAGGAATCGTGGCTTTTTCCGCCCTGGAAACTCAGCTGGCAGCACCCGTACGTGCTGTGATCTTTATTCTGAGTCTGTTTGTTGCAGCGGGTATTGTGGCAATCAGTGAGCCAGGAAAACGTTTGATTGGCTATGCGCAGGAGTCGTATTACGAAGTGCGCAAGGTCGTATGGCCCACAAGAAAAGAAACGTTCCAGATGACTGGGATTGTGTTCGCTTTCGTGGCCGTTATGGGCGTGTTTCTCTGGGTTCTTGATAAAAGTCTCGAGTGGGTTCTATACAGTGTGTTGCTTGGCTGGCGTTAACAGGGGCAACAGATGAGTAAAAAATGGTATGTCGTTCATGTCTATTCAGGCATGGAAAAAAGTGTTCAAAAAGCCCTGCTCGAAAGAATTGAGCGTGCAGGTCTCGAAGGATATTTCGGAAAAATTCTGGTTCCTTCCGAAGAAGTGATTGAAATGAAGGGCGGACAACGCTCTATCAGTGAAAGAAGGATTTTTCCCGGTTACGTTCTGGTTGAAATGGAATTGACTGACCAGACATGGCACCTGGTTAAAAGCGCACCCCGCGTGACAGGATTTCTCGGTGGTTCATCAAACCGTCCGACTCCAATTTCCGAAAGAGAAGTTGAAAAGATCCTTTCACAGATCGAGGAAGGCGTTGAAAAGCCGAGACCCAAGGTTCTGTTTGAAGTGGGTGAGATGGTCCGAGTCAAAGAAGGTCCGTTCGCTGACTTCAACGGTAACGTAGAAGAAGTCAATTACGATAAAAGCAAGGTCAGAGTGTCCGTTGCAATTTTCGGTCGCGCCACCCCGGTGGAGCTTGATTTCAGTCAGGTTGAGAAAACCTGAGTTTTTTAATCGGGGAGTCATACCACCGGTATGACGTTACTACCCACTAGGAGTTAAATCATGGCGAAAAAAATCGTCGGCTACGTCAAGCTGCAAGTGCCAGCTGGAAAAGCCAATCCATCCCCACCAATTGGTCCAGCTCTTGGTCAGCGTGGTCTGAACATCATGGAATTCTGCAAGGCGTTCAATGCCCGTACACAGGGTATGGAACCGGGTCTGCCAATTCCTGTTGTGATCACTGCTTTTGCAGACAAGAGCTTCACTTTCGTGATGAAGACGCCGCCAGCGTCAATCTTGATCAAGAAAGCGGCCGGTGTTCAAAAGGGTTCCGCTCGCCCGCATACCGACAAGGTTGGAAAACTGACGCGCGAACAGGCCGAAGAGATTGCTAAAACCAAGACTCCTGACCTGACCGCCAGTGATCTGGATGCCGCAGTCAGGACGATTGCTGGAAGTGCCCGCAGTATGGGTATCACGGTTGAGGGAGTTTAAGATGGCGAAAGTCTCCAAGCGCATGGCCGCGATCGCGCAGAAAATTGATCGCAACAAGTTTTATCCTGTGACTGATGCTCTTACACTGGTCAAGGAATGTGCCAACGCGAAGTTCAACGAGTCTATCGACGTTGCCGTTCAACTCGGGATCGACCCCAAGAAGTCTGATCAGCTGGTTCGCGGCGCTGTTGTCATGCCCGCAGGAACAGGCAAGGCAGTGCGAGTTGCCGTTTTCACTCAAGGTGAGAAGGCTGAGCAAGCGAAAGCAGCCGGTGCGGATGTTGTCGGCATGGAAGATCTTGCCGAACAAGTCAAAGCTGGCAATTTGAATTTCGATGTCGTTATCGCTTCTCCGGATGCGATGCGTGTCGTGGGTGCCTTGGGTCAAATTCTCGGCCCACGTGGACTGATGCCAAACCCGAAGGTTGGCACTGTCACTCCTGATGTGGTCCAGGCTGTCAAGAATGCCAAAGCCGGTCAGGTTCAATACCGTACCGACAAAGCGGGCATCATACACGCAACGATTGGTCGCGCATCGTTCGACGTCGAGCAGCTCAAGACCAACCTGGCTGCACTGGTTGACGCCTTGAACAAAGCTCGCCCGACCTCGTCAAAAGGTGTTTACCTACGCAAGCTTGCTGTTTCGTCCACTATGGGTGGCGGTGCGCGAGTGGAAATAGCATCACTGACTGCAAGCCAGGCCTGATAAGGCTTGCAGGGTAATAAAGACTTTGGGCTGTACCGGGTGAGTTCACCGGGTGCTGCTGTCAAAGACCGCTGGAGCTCTAGAAATGGCACCTATGCCATTCGAAAGCTTAATAAGGGTTGTCCGTATCCAGCGTAGACGGCGTCCATGGAAGATTTCTTTTCAAGAGCTCGACCAGGTTCGCCGCGTTCGGAAGATACAAAGGATTCTCTTTGTATCCATTGATGGAGTGTTCAAACCGTGAGTCTCAATCGTACAGAAAAAGCGGTCGTCATCGAGGAAATCACTGCCCAAGTGGCAACTGCCCAATCGATCGTCGTCGCTGAGTATCGTGGTCTGGACGTCGCTGCCGTCACCGTACTGCGCAAAAATGCGCGCGAGGCAGGTGTGTATCTGCGTGTTCTCAAGAACTCGCTTGCACGCCGTGCACTGGCCAAATCCCCCTTTGAGGGGTTGTCAGCACAGATGACGGGTCCCCTGATTTATGCAATCAGCAAGGATCCGGTCGCTGCTGCAAAAGTACTTGCTGGCTTCAGCAAGGAAAACGACAAGCTGGTTATCAAAGCAGGCGCGCTGCCTAACAGCGTGCTCGATGCCAACGGCATCAAAGCTCTGGCAACCATGCCGTCGCGTGATGAGCTGCTCTCGAAGTTGCTCGGAACGATGCAGGCACCAATCGCGCAATTTGTTCGTACCCTCAACGAAGTGCCGACGAAGTTCGTGCGTGGCCTTGCTGCTGTTAAAGACCAGAAGCAAGCTGCGTAAGTACTTTTTCGACTCGCACCTCGGCGAGACGGTAATCGATATCCAATACCTGGTAAATCATTTAATCGGAGTTCAAAAATGAATAAAGCAGAAATCCTCGACGCAATCGCCGGAATGACCGTGCTTGAGCTGTCTGAGCTGATCAAGGAAATGGAAGAGAAGTTCGGCGTTTCAGCTGCAGCTGCTGCTGTTGCCGTTGCCGCTCCTGCCGCAGCCGCTGCTGCTGTGGAAGAGCAGACCGAATTCTCGGTGATTCTGAGCGACGTTGGTGC
>CAZBIN010000294.1:0-3425 GCA_964491995.1 uncultured Orrella sp. | reverse complement strand
TCACAGGCTTCGCCCTTTCAGCAGGCTATGCTGGAATGACTCGATGTGTTTCTGGATGGCCAGAACAGCGGCTTTGCTGTCGTGGTGCTTCAGGGCACGAATCACCTCGCTGTGTTCGTCGATGACTTCGTCGAGATGGGTTTCGTTCGAGAGTGAGAGCGCCCAGAAGCGCTGCGAGCGCGCTTGCAGCAATCCGAGAAGTTCCACCAGAACGGGGTTGCCAGACGCCAGGGTGATCTTGTCGTGAAACTGCTTGTCATGCGTGAGCACAGTGGCGAGATCGCGTGAACGGACCGCAGCTTCTATTTGCTGCGAGAGCATTTCCAGTTGCTCAATTTCTTTGGAGCTAATGCGCTCGGCGGCCAGGCGAACGCAAAGCGCTTCATTGACGATGCGCACTTCGATCAGGTGCAGGGCGTCGTCAATGGACAACGGCGCAACCATGACTCCCTTGCGGGGAAGAATATTGACCAGCCCCTCCGTTGAGAGGCGGTGCAGGGCCTGGATGATGGGCGTCCGGCCCAGACCGAACTCGGTCATGAGCGATGAAGCGTTCAGGTATTCGCCCGGCTTGTACGCCAGCGTGGTCAGTCCACTCTTAAGCCGCTCATAGGCGATATCGGATTGGGACTGAGGCGCAGTCACGCGCCGCGTTCGCGTCTCGACTGGGCTCACAGCATTTTGCCCGGGAATTTTTTTCTCATACGTAGCCATCCTAACAGGGCGAACCCCCCTTGACAGGCATAGACCCTAGGGTCAATACTAGTGTGAAATTTCACAGCAACATCAATAATACATCACAACAATTTCAAATTAATGGATGTTCTCAGTCATATGACCAAATTGCAGTTCCAGATTGACCCTGTGTCTAGTGCATCTAGCGCATCTAGCGCAGAAAGCGCTCCCTTGCACGTTGAATTGAGGGATCTTGTGATCGCTGGCTGGGCAGGCCGCGACGCGGGTGCCATAGAACACCACATTGTGGAACTCGAGCAACTTGGGGTTCCGCGACCCAGTGCTGTTCCGCTGTTCTATAGGGTTGCAGTGAATCAGCTTTCCCAAAGCGATGCGTTGCAGGTTGTTGGTGCCGACTCATCAGGTGAAGTGGAGGCCTTCATCTTCTCGCATGGTGGGCAGGCCTATGTCTCAGTGGCTTCCGACCATACTGACCGGCAACTTGAGACACACAGCGTTGCCCACTCCAAGCAGGTATGCGTGAAGCCGGTCGCTACGCACGCATGGCGTTTGGACGAGGTGATTGACCATTGGGATCAGATTTTCATTCGCTCCTGGATAGAGGAGGGGGGCGCGCGGGTGCTCTATCAAGAGGGAACTCTGGCCGGGCTACGCGCACCAGGTGACCTGATTGGGCGGTGCTTCGGCGAATCGAACGCAGGACGCATTCCAGATGGGGTAGGGATGTTGTGTGGCACGGTACCTGCTAAAGGAGGTATCAGGCCTTCGAGAACCTTCGAAATGGAAATCGAAGACCCCGTACTGAAACGCACCATTCGACATGGTTACCGCTGCGAAGAACTGCCAATCGTCAGCTGATCTGAATCTCGTCGTTCGATAAACACCCTTTGTAGGAATCAAAGTGAAATCTACGGAACCTCCTATCATCATCGCCGGCGCGGGCCCTGTCGGAATGGTCGCGGCCGCCAAGCTTGTCAAAAACGGCATTCCCGTGCGGATGCTTGAGAAAAGTGGTGAACTGAGCCTCGAATCGCGGGCGTCTACTTTCCACCCACCAACACTCGACATGCTTGACGATCTGGGCTATGCGCGCCCCTTGATTGAGCAAGGGCTGTTAGCTCCAAAAGTGCAGTATGCAGCCACAGCGGACGGCAATCTGGCCACCCTTGATTTTGCGACGATATCGGACTTGACGCGGCATCCTTACCGCCTGCAGGCAGAGCAATTCAAGTTGACGCGCATCATTCTGGATGACCTGATCAAAGACCCGTTGTTTTCGATCAGTTTCAACACCGAGGTTGTGGGTGTGACACAGAATTCGTCCGGCGTCATCGCCCACACGTTGGGGCCAGACGGACCCGGTCACTTCAACACCAATTGGTTGATCGGTGCCGACGGAGCGGGGAGCGCGGTACGCCGATCCCTCGATATCCCGTTCGAAGGATTTACATGGCCAGAGAGATTCCTGGTCGTGACCACCACCGCAGACGCGAAGCAGATTCGTCCAGAGATCGAGTCGGTTAGTTACTGGGCAGATCCGCAGCGCTGGTACTTTTTCCTGAGAATCCAGGGTGCCTGGAGAATCATGTTCCCGGTTGATCCTTCGATGCCTGACGAAGTGGCTACCAGCCGAGAGTTCGCGGGAGAGTCTCTTGCCTCTGTACTGCCAGGCAACAACGACTTGCCTATTGAGCATGTCACGATTTACCGCGTGCATCAGCGTGTCGCGACCACATTCCAAAAGGGTCGTGTGTTCTTGGCCGGAGACGCAGCCCATATCAACAATCCGTTGGGTGGAATGGGTATGAACGGTGGCGTTCATGACGCCCTAAACCTGTCCGAAAAACTCGTCAAGGTCATCAAAGACGGCGAAGACTCGAGCATTCTGGCGAACTATGACCGCCAAAGACGTGCCGTGACGGTTGATGCGATCCAGGTCGGAACGATCAACAACAAGAAGAACCTGGAGGCCAAGACCGAGGAGGACCAGCGCGCTTACCGCGAAAGCATGCGCAAGGCCGCGTCCAGCGTCGAGGGCGCACGAGAGGTGCTGCGCCGTATTTCCATGATTGACAGCCTGAACAAGGCTGCCAGCCTTTAAATTTTCATCGGGAGATTAGTATGTTTCGTTTTCGTCATGCCGTGACCTCGCTGGTGCTTGCTGCAGTCTGCGGTGGTGCAGTTGCCAACGATAAGCCTGTCACCCTCGTGGTGCCATTTCCTGCTGGCAGCACGAGCGACCTGATTCCTCGGTTGGTCAGCCCCCTACTTTCCAAGGCGCTGAATGTCCCGGTGGTGGTTGAAAATCGTCCAGGAGCAAACGGTTCGCTTGGCGCGACACGCGTGGCGACTTCGCCAAAGGATGGAACTACCCTGCTGCTGGGGACGACGGGCGTTTTCTCGATCAACCAGTGGATCTATGAGAAGCTCTCTTACAACCCTGAGAAGGATTTTGATCCGATCATCAACGCGGCGGCCACTCCAAACATGATCGTGGTGAACCCTTCAACTGGAATCAAGAGTCTGAAGGAGTTGGTCAGTCAAGCAAAGGCTCGACCCAACGAGTTGACCTATGCGTCTGCGGGCAATGGCAGCACGAGCCACCTATGTGGTGAGTTGCTGATGAAAGCTGCCGGGATCCAGCTTGTTCATGTTCCTTATCAAGGGCCAGCTCCTGCGATGCAGGATATTCTGGCTGGCCGTGTGACGATGATTTGCGACAACCTGTC
>CAZBIN010000293.1:0-3427 GCA_964491995.1 uncultured Orrella sp. | reverse complement strand
CTGGGCAAAGGTTTCGTTTTCGCTCAGGAAGCCGTAGCCGGGGTGGATGGCCTGGGCGCCGGTCTGCTTGGCAGCGGAAATGATCTTGTCGGCCAGCAAATACGACTCGCGGCTGGGCGCGGCGCCGATGTGCACGGCCTCATCGGCCAGCTTGACATGGCGGGCTTCTCTGTCGGCGTCGGAATAGACGGCGACCGTGGCAATGCCCATCTTGCGGGCGGTGGCGATGACGCGGCAGGCGATCTCACCGCGGTTGGCAATCAGAATTTTGGTAAACAATTTAACTCTCCACTAGCAATATTTACGGTGATTAAAGTGATTAATCTTCGCTACAACAAACTGAGTTGCGAAACACTTTGGTGACTATCTTCTACTAACTCTGCTGCAAGAATTAAATTCTCTAACTCGGCACATGCCTCCTGCAAGCCAGGTTGACTAATTGAATTTGCTTGCGATAAAACATTAGCTGCTAGATTCAATGCACGAGCCTGTTGTTTCGGAGGCCAACGGCGCCAATTTGGTACGTACAGCTTTGACCAATCACCTGGTTCAAGCTTTTTTAGCCCATCGCCATAAGAACGCTGGTGTGAGGCATAGCGCAAACGAGCCATCGACCCTTGAAGATACAACCAGATCAACGGCACATATTGCGTCATGTCGGCATGTGGGTAGAAGCCGTGGAACGCAGTGAGATTGACGGCTTTAGTACGGTTAAGACAAACACGGAAGCCATCGCGGCCAAATACGGCTAACAAAAGTGCCGCCGGCTGGCGTGATTCCAAACGGTGCCAGGGTTTACGCATCCGTGTGAGGTATCGTTGGTTAAGACCCAGTTTTTCACCGTAGTTCACATAGTTCTGTGCTGAATCCGTTTCGGCACCTAAAGCATTGAATAAATAACAAGGCTTATCTTCCTCATATAATCTTTTGAACTGCTCATCGTCAAAAATTATTGAAGGAGCAGAAGCAGCACTTGCAATGCAATCCATCAAATTTGGTGATACAAGTGACCAATTTTTTGCTTTCGAAGGACTTAGTAGAAAGAACTCATTAGCACCTGTGGCGATGCCTCGTTTGACATCGCCGAATTCTGTGAGCGGCGCCATTCCATCGTTTTTTTGATTATTCCACCCCAAACCTTGCCAGTTGCTTTTCGGATTAAGTTGATTGTATGGAATAGAGGTCTTGGGAATTAAATCTTTATTTTCTTTGCAAATCAAATAAAATTTCTCTGCCTCAAGCTCACCTGATAAATGCCAGACCTGCAGGTTTTCGCAGGGATAACCTTCAAATAGCATCACACACGCAGTAGTAGCCGCCTCAGGAAATATTCTCTCCGCAGGATCGAACAAGACCATACGGCTAAGGCGACGATTACGACAGATAAAAGTCTTCACCTGCTCCCCATAACCAGTTGCCAAAAACTCCGAGGGGACAATAAATGCAGCTCGCCCCCCCGGCTGCAGCCGGGAGACAACCAGATACATGAAAAGCGCATATTGATTGGTGTAGCCGCTGGCAGGCAGCCCTACAACATGGCTAATTTCGGATCGCAAGGAGCCTGAAAGTGCCCTGTTCTGGAATCGGTTGTAAGGCGGATTAACGATGGCTGAGGCAATTGGCTCAGATTGCCTTGCAAGAAAGTCCTGATGCCGAATTTCTGCCTTCAGGTAGTCGCACATGCCATTTGCCCACTCCCCGACGATAGTAGCATCAATGTCGTATCCCAAAAGCTTCCCTTTATACCCCTGCCGCCGACACTCATCCAGCAGTACACCAAACCCAACGGCTGGATCAAGAATGCACTCAGGTTGGCAGGCCACAACCCAACGCGCCATTCCTGAAGCAATCCATCTCGGTGTGAAAAACTGCCCCGCTGCTTTACGATGAGCTCGACTTTGAGTTTCGCAATAAACAGCCTGAGCTGTTTCGACAGGAAATATTTTCACAGGGCCAACTCGTTCATCTCGGCGGCAGAGGCATCGAACCGCACGTAAAATAGTAGTCTCCCCTTTGGTAATTCTTTCATCGCACTCCGATGCTCTGGAATAACTACCGAAGACATCACTTCTCTTCCCAAGGCGATATTTATTTTGAATACCACCTTTCGCTGATTCTTCTCATCAGCTTCAATGAAGTAGTCAACCCCTTCTCGTTCTGATTCAGAGAGGACATTCAAAATATCTTCAAATGACAATAGCACAGCTCGATCAAAAAATACTTGACAGTAGTAATGAGGAACACCAAATTTTTCTATCCAACGATAGACGAGAGAAAGATCTTCTGCTTTTGGCGTAATGCTCAAGAAATCGCGAGCAATCAATGCTTTAAAAGCAGCTTTGATTTCTTTTGTGAGATCACTGGCACGTGCGAGTGATGCAGTAGAACGCTTTGCTCCAGCACGAGGAGGGGGTAAATTTCGATCCACCCCATTTTCTAATATTTTATGACAATACTCCCTCCATCCGTTTAGATGCAACAATTGCTCTGCATATTGATTAATTAACTCTCGCGCACAACTAATAATTTCATTCTTATAAAACTCTTGATTTTTTTGAGAGAAATCCTCGTACTTCTTTGAGATAAATGCGCTCGATCGAACTTCGATAGCGTATATTGCATTCGAGACCAACTCATTTAAATCACGTGACTCCATGGTTGATATATCGATTGCATCACTGAATCGCTCATTAAACCAAGCTCTATCAAAAATTAGCAGATCTGGACGCTTACCAATTAAACCTAGCTCAGCCTGATAGCTACGATAGTACTCATCAAAACCTGGCTCCCCTGCTATCAGATCCTCAGATCGACCGTACTTGACCGCCCAAAAACTCAATTGAGTACGGTTAAAGTTCGCAATAAAAGTAGCCTCCGCCCAATCACCCTGCTCCTTATTTGTTAAGAACTCTGAAAACGCTTGTGTGGGTGGCCTCCCCTCCTCAAAGGGAAGGTCAAGTTTTGCAGGAGACTCCATAGCCTCCAATTTGGCTTTCAATGCCTGAATACGCTCAAGATAGTTCATAGGCAACTATGGTAAGGGCTACAAAATTGATTTTTTACAGGGGGATGTTCCCGTGCTTGCGCCACGGGTTGTCGAGTTTCTTGTCCTTGAGCATGACCAGCGAGCGGCAGATGCGCTTGCGGGTCTCGTGCGGCTGGATCACGTCGTCGATGAAGCCGCGCGCGCCGGCCACGAAGGGGTTGGCGAAACGGGCTTTGTACTCGGCCTCACGGGCGGCGAGCTTGACGGGGTCGTTCTTGTCCTCGCGGAAGATGATTTCCACCGCGCCCTTGGCGCCCATCACCGCGATTTCGGCATTGGGCCAGGCCAGGTTCACGTCACCGCGCAGGTGCTTCGAGGCCATCACGTCGTAAGCGCCGCCATAGGCCTTGCGGGTAATGACGGTGATTTTGGGCACCGTGG
>CAZBIN010000292.1:0-3458 GCA_964491995.1 uncultured Orrella sp. | reverse complement strand
CTTGGGCAAAGAACCTAACCGTTCAATCAACCCTGATGAAGTTGTCGCAATGGGAGCATGGCGGGCTCTTGGGTCATTTGCAGAAGTCGATGCCGCGCTCGAGCGACGGATTGACGCTGCGCTCACCAAAGTCGGGTTGCAAGGGTTCGAGGCAAGACTGGTCGATGAACTGTCGGTCGGTCAGTTACAGCGCGTTCTGTTTGCCCGTCTGATTGTGCAAGATGCTCCCATGATCCTGCTCGATGAGCCGTTCAATGCACTGGACAGCCGGACCACCGATGACCTGCTTCAAATCATTGGACAATGGCATCGGGAGGGCCGCACCGTGATTGCTGTCTTGCACGACTTGCAGATGGTGCGTGAACATTTTCATCAGACGTTGTTGATGGCGCGCGAACTCATCGCATGGGGTCCGACACAAGATGTGCTGGTTGCACGTCTGCTGCAACGCGCGCAAGGCAGTTCGCTTGCATGGCAAGAAGCGGCTCCGTGGTGTCGTGAACCTGAAGCTCAGACAGATCCACACGATCTGGCAACCACACATCACCATGCTCATGGCCATGCCCATGAGCATGGTCTGTCTCATTCTCACGCGTCTGTATCGGCGCCAGAAAAATCATGACAGATTTTTTCTGGCTTCCCTTTGCCGAGTTCGGGTTTATGCGCAGGGCCCTAGTGGCATGTCTTGCGCTGGGTCTGGTCAGCGGCCCGGTTGGTGTTTTGCTGGTGATGCGGCGCATGAGCCTGGCGGGTGATGCCATCTCACATTCCGTGCTTCCCGGTGCGGCCATTGGTTACCTGATTGCCGGCATGTCATTTGCCGTCATGGGGGCTGCGGCCTTTTTGACGGCAATGCTGGTTGCTTTGCTCGCCAGTGGTGTGTCAAGCCTGACTTCGCAACGAGAGGACGCCAGCCTGGCCGCCTTTTACCTGATTGCACTGGCTCTGGGCGTGGCTATCATCTCAATGAACGGTAGCAATGTCGATCTCATGCATCTGCTGTTTGGCAGCGTATTGGCGGTGGATGCGTCAGGTCTGGTGCTGGTGGCCGGGGCCACCTCGGTGGCTCTTGTGATTCTGGCGCTGATCTGGCGACCGTTGCTTGCGGGAAGCTTTGATCCACTGTTTGTTGCCCAGCATGGCCGTGCAGGGCGTCGCGCCACACAGCTTTTCATGCTGACTGTGGTGCTGACGTTTGTAGCCTGTTTCCAGACACTGGGTACGCTCATGGCGGTCGGATTGCTGATGCTGCCAGCGACTGCCGCAAGATTCTGGGTCCGTGACATTTCACGGGCTTGCGCGCTGGCAAGTGGCATCGCCATTGCCAGCGGTTGTATTGGCTTGCTCGTGTCCTATCACGTGAGTCTGCCTTCGGGTCCAGCGATCGTGTTGACAGCAGGATTGTTCTACTTGATCTCCCTGGTTGCCGGAACTCACGACAGCCTTCTGGCACACACACTCAGAATCACCCGTCATAAGGAATCTTAAGATGTTGAATGCGGTTCGACGCAAGCTTCTTGCGGTGGCCTCTCTGTGTATGGCCTGCCTTGCAACCAGCGTCGTTGCAAGTACCCAGCCGTCGGTTCAGCATCCTGCACCGATCAATGTCGTTGCGAGTTTTTCCATCATTGCCGACATGGTCCGGCAGGTTGGGGGATCACTGGTTCAGGTTCACTCGCTGGTCGGTTCTGATTCGGATGCGCACGTTTTTAATCCCACGCCCAATGATGCCAGGCAGCTTGCGAGAGCTGACATGGTGGTGATAAACGGTTTGGGCTATGAGGGCTGGATTGAGCGCCTGATCAAGGCATCGGGCTTTCGTGGACCCGTCGTCATTGCATCGCGTGGAATCGATGCAATTGCCCTGGAAAAAGAGGATCAGCACGACAAATCCTCTTCGGACAAACACTCTCACAAGCATTCGCACTCTCACAGTGGCAAAGGTGATCCGCAAGAGATGGACCCGCACGCCTGGCAGGACCTGAGTAATGCCAGGGGCTATGTCGCCAATATCCGGGATGCCTTGATCGCACTCAGACCGCAGGATCGCCAGCAGCTTGCGATGCAGGCAGATCGTTATCTGTCTCAGATCAATGCGCTTGAACACAGGCTGCGCAACCAGTTTGCAGCGATCGCTCTAGACCAGCGGCGGATCATCGTGTCACATGATGCTTTTGGCTATCTGGCCAAAGCCTACGACATCGAGTTCTTGCCAGTTCAGGGTGGATCCACCGGGCGAGAAGCATCTGCCTCTGATGTCGCTCGCCTCATTCAGCAGGTCAGAAGTGGCAACGTGCGTGCCTACTTTGTGGAGAACATGTCTGATCCTCGGGTGCTGCAACGCATTGCCGATGAGACGGGTGCCAAGGCCGGTGGAAAGCTGTACTCCGATGCGTTGTCTGCGCCAGGCACCGAGGCTGATACTTATCTCAGACTTTATGAAATCAACGCTCAACGCTTGATTGATGCCCTGAAGAACTGAATGATGGAGAAACGTAAGATTGCTCTATGGCGCACTGGCCAGACTAATCTGCGGTTGATCGTGTCGTACCGTCGAGCCTGGCAGTCAGTGTGGCCTGGTCACATGCCCATTCCTGTTTGCCGTAAACGTAGTTAGGAAACTGCGCTGCCAGTGTCGTTTGCTGCAAGACCAGGCGCTTGGTCAGTCGCGCCACTTCCGCCAGGTCTGCTTCACTTCGTACCTCCAGGGGCGCGACCAGGTTCACGCGCATGGCCCAGCTTAGCCGATGCCATTTCCACGAGGGTTCAACGCTAAGATCGATTCCTTCCCGGGTCAGTCGGCCTTCCCGGGTCAGTCGGTCTTCAATGGCATGAAGCTTTGTATAGAACTGCTGCTGCGGTATTGATGGTGGACGACTGGTGTAGCTGACCAGCTTTTTTCGTCTGCCTGACTGTCCGACGCTTCGATAGTTCTTTGTGGCTCCCCTGAGCAGCCAGTCGTCCTGCGGATCTTTACCGGCCAGACGCCAGGCCAAGTCTTTCAGCGTATCAGCGTAGATGTTGCGTGGGTGCTGCCACAAGATGATGAAGCGCCGACCATTGAGAATGAAGCCTACATCGTCCCAATAACTCAGGCTGTCTGAGGCCATGTTGTCGTATGAATGGGGAATATACAGGCCATCGATCGACAAGCGCCAGGGGTGGTTGCGGTGATACTGCCGCATGCTCCTGCTCAGGTTTTCGTAATGAACGATCTTCATCTAAGTCGATCTTTTCCGACCGGCCCGTGGATGCGCGGCGTCGTAGACTTTCGACAGATGCTGGAAATCCAGCCGAGTGTAGACCTGGGTGGTCGAGATGCTGGCGTGCCCCAGCATCTCCTGGACGGCACGCAGGTCCTGAGCGGATTGGAGCAAATGACTTGCAAAGCTGTGTCGCAGCACGTGCGGATGAAGTCGTGTGGGCAGTTGCGCCTGCGTGGCCAGGTCGCTTAAACG
>CAZBIN010000291.1:0-3461 GCA_964491995.1 uncultured Orrella sp. | reverse complement strand
GCACATGATCAACCTTCCCGGATTCGCCCTCAATATGTGTTCCCCGTTCGCTTGCGCGCCAGCAGTAAAAAGACACAAACCGGCAATGCCCACTTCCCTTGGTAAGCGTCGCATGACATCATCAACTGCTTCTGGATGCGGTAGGGCTTGTGTGGACACCGGCATTCAGCTACTGATCGGGATTGGCATATGATTTACGTTGCCATCGCTTCAAGCACAGCTTGTCGTGCTGGCTTTCACTGTATAAAGTGACTGCAGCACAGTAGAAAATATTCTCTTCTCAGGGGTTCAGCCATGACCGATCCGCAAATGAATGCTCCACAGCCAGGTGTGTCTCTGAAGACAGTCTGCTTAGTTGCGTACGCGCTTTTTGGGTTGGGGTTTATCACCTCGGGGTTGTTTGCATTTGCACCCATTGCGGCCGTGATGATTATTTATATCAAACGTCCGGATGCCGCTGGCACATACTATGCGGCGCACTTTGACTGGCTGATCTCGACATTTTTGTGGGGTTTGCTATGGATGTTTGTCAGTTATCTTCTGGTCTTTATTCTGATAGGCTGGATCGGGATTGTCGGGACGGTACTCTGGGTGCTGTATCGCCTTATCCGCGGTGTGCTGGCATTGCTTGATGGCAAGGCGCCGACCGAAGGCTGAGCTCGTCAATCTGCGTGCCGTGGACGCGCTGAAAGTACATCATGTCTTAGACTGGAAGGCCACACGGTGACGTACCAATAAAAAGGGACCTTAGGTCCCTTTTTATTGCATGCATCGATTGCTCAGGACAGATGTCCGCTGACAATCTTTGTCAATTCAAACATCGAAACCTGATCTTTGCCAAACAGTGGCTTGAGCTTGGCATCTGCATTGATGTTGCGGCGGTTGGCGGGATCTTGAAGATCATGCTTCTTGATGTACTCCCAGATTTTCTTTGTCACTTCGGTGCGTGGCACGGCTTCTTTGCCAATGACAGCGGCCAGTGTGGCGCTCGGTGTGAGCGGTTTCATAAATGCTGCGTTGGGTTTGCGTGCCGCTTTGGTGGCTGTGGCCATTGGGACTCTCCTTGATGCCTATGTCAAAAGTAAATGTTTTTGCGCAACTGTTTCTACAAAAGGTCTTGGGACTTCTTGCAGAAAAACTCAGTAGCAGACTGTAGCAAAGTTATCTGCCGGGTAAACTTACGCGTAACACATGTTTACCCTAAGGGCCCTCATGCTAGCACGCACCGCGCTTGAAGCGATTTCGCATTTTCATAATGAGATGGTTTCTCTGCGGCGTGACTTGCATGCGCACCCGGAACTCGGGTTTCAGGAGTTTCGTACCGCCGGCCTCGTGGCAGGTATGTTAGAAGCCATGGGCATTGAAGTCCATCGCGGCGTGGGCAAGACCGGTGTGGTGGGCGTCATTAGAGGGCAGCGTGACGACAGCCAGCGAATGATCGGGCTGCGGGCTGACATGGACGCATTGCCGATGCAGGAATCCGGCCAATTTCCTTATGCTTCGCGTACACCGGGTGTGATGCATGGCTGTGGTCATGATGGCCATACGACCATTTTGCTGGCAGCAGCTCGCTATCTGGCGGCTTCGAGGCACTTCAATGGTTCGGTGGCGTTGATATTTCAACCGGCAGAAGAAGGCTTGGGAGGTGCACAGGCCATGGTCGCGGACGGGTTGTTTGATCGATTCCCTTGCGAGGCTGTATACGCCTTACACAACTGGCCTGCGTTGGCGCCCGGAATGATCGGACTCAACTCTGGTCCGATGATGGCAGCCGCTGACAGGTTCGAGATCTGTGTCAAGGGCCGTGGGGGTCATGGGGCGCATCCTTACCAGACGATTGACCCAGTTCTCGTGGCTGCCCACATCATTACAGCTTTACAAAGTATTGTCTCGAGAAATGTTAATCCGATGGATTCTGCGGTTGTATCCGTTGGTGCTGTGCAGGCAGGTCAGCTCGGCGCGATGAGTGTGATTCCTGAGCAGGCTGTTATTGTCGGGACGGTCAGAACATTCAGGTCCAGCGTTCAGCATACGATCGAGCAGCAAATGAACAGCCTAGCTAGTGGCGTCGCTGCGGGGTTTGGAGCGAGCGCCAGTGTCAAGTATGAAAAGCTTTATCCCGCGACGATTAACACCCCTGAACATGCACAAATTGTGTTGCAGGCAGCATCCAAAGTGGTGGGCTCGCGTAAGGTCGTCGGTGATCTGACGCCGTCCATGGGGTCCGAGGATTTTTCTTTTATGCTGCAACAACGGCCAGGGGCTTATTTCAGGCTGGGGCAAGGAGGAGAGCCGACTTCATGCCTGTTACACAATCCGAATTACGATTTCAATGATGCTGTCATCCCGACGGGCGCCGCAGTATTCGTCCAGATCGTACTTGACTCAATGCCCCTCTAATGACGTCACTCGACATATCGCGCATTGATCGGTTCCGTGCATGGTCAATCAACAGTGAGAATTGCAGATGAATGAAGCGCCAAAAACACTTTCAATAGTTCGTCCTGACGACTGGCATTTGCACCTGCGCGACGGTGATGCTCTGCAGGCAGTGGTTGGTGATACTGCCCGCCAGTTTGGTCGCGCTGTCATCATGCCCAATCTGAGACCGCCGGTCACTACCGTGGAACAGGCGCTTGAGTACCGGCAGCGAATTCTGGATGCGTTGGCACGACTGCCGGGCTATTCAGGAGAGTTCACACCACTCATGACGCTCTACCTGACCGATCGTACGGCGGTGGCTGATATCGAGGCGGCGGCAGCCTGTGAGCACGTTCATGCTGTCAAGCTTTACCCGGCTGGCGCGACCACGAATTCGGATAGTGGCGTCACGGACTTGCTTGGCAAGTGCCGAGCAGCGCTTGAAGCCATGCAGAGACATGGGCTACCACTACTCGTGCACGGTGAGGTTACCGACCCGGACGTTGATGTGTTTGACAGAGAGGCCGTGTTCATTGATCGCGTCATGCTGGGTCTGCGGAAAGACTTCCCTGAGCTCAAGGTCGTGTTTGAACATATCACGACCCGCGAGGGTGCTCACTACGTTCGGGATGCCCAGGGACCGGTGGCGGCTACGATCACGCCTCAGCATTTGCTGTTCAATCGCAATGCGATATTTCAGGGAGGGGTTCGCCCGCACTGGTATTGCCTGCCGATTCTCAAGCGCGAAGTCCACAGGCAGGCGCTTGTCGACGCTGCTACAAGCGACAGTTCAAGGTTTTTTCTGGGCACGGACAGTGCGCCTCATGCTCGCGCATTGAAGGAGCATGCCTGCGGGTGTGCAGGCTGTTACAGTGCCTTGCATGCCATGTCCCTTTACGCAACGGCCTTTGAGCAGGCAGGGCGACTGGATCGTCTCGAAGCATTTGCATCGCTGCGTGGACCGGCCTTCTATGGATTGCCGGTCAATCAGGACCGGATCCGTCTGGTTCGTGAGCCCTATGAAGTCCCTGACGCCTTGC
>CAZBIN010000290.1:0-3487 GCA_964491995.1 uncultured Orrella sp. | reverse complement strand
CTAAGATGGACCAGAGCCGGGATCGTTGAAGCATCAGCCATCTCGCCATATCTGAAGCAAAACCGACTCGCAGCTATGCTTGTCGGTTTTGCAACTTGAGAACTCTTCATCATGGTTGCATATCTTCTGCTTGTTGCGCTGCTGATGGCAGCGCTGGGTTACTGGCTCAACTACCGGGCCGCAAGTGTTTTGCGGCTGCGCGGCCAAAAACCCTCATCGATGGACAGTGCCTACGGGATGTACGCACTACTGGTGATTGCCCTGCCCAGTTTTCTGTTTGTGGTCGTCTGGCTCCTGGGTGGTCAGACAGTCGCCGAGGCAATCATGATGGCTTCACTGCCTGACGGCGCCTTTGCTGCAGGTGATGTCGGTGCCCACTCACTGGTGCGCGCCGAAATTGTTTCCATTGCCCGTGGTCAGATTTTTGGCAATCCGGAACCCTACAAGATTGAAGCAGCTCAGTTTCTGGTTCGCCTGCTCGACATGAGCACTGTCATTGCCTGGGTTGGACTGATCGCCATCGGACTGATCACGCTGATTTACAGTCGAAGAAAGGTCAAACAGAAGTTCTCTGCCCGCACATCGGTCGAGAATATTGTCAATTCCCTGATGATCATCTGCTCTCTGGTGGCCATTCTGACCACCATTGGCATCGTTCTGTCGCTCGTGTTCGAATCGATACGTTTTTTCCAGAAAGTCCCATTCTGGGAGTTTTTCCTGGGCATGAACTGGGAACCTCAGATCGCCATTCGAGCAGACCAGGTCGGCGGTAGTGGATCGTTTGGCTGGATCCCTGTTCTCGTGGGCACACTGGTCATCACCGTCATCGCCTGTGTCTTTGCGATCCCTGTCGGAATCGCGACGGGAATTTATCTGAAGGAGTTCGCAAGCCACCGGGCACGCATCATCCTCAAGCCGATTCTGGAGATACTGGCGGGTGTACCGACCGTGGTCTACGGATTCTTTGCGATTCTGGTGGTTGCACCTGCCTTGCGCAGCACGGCAGCCATGCTCGGCATTGGTGCTGCGCCCAACATGGCCCTTGCCGCCGGCGTGGTCATGGGCGTGATGCTCATTCCCTTCATTTCCTCCTTCACGGATGACTCGCTCAATGCAGTACCACGCAACTTGCGCGATGGCTCTCTTGCGCTAGGCGCCACCCAGTCCGAAACCGTGCTAAAGGTTCTGTTTCCGGCTGCGATTCCTGGCATCGTCGGGGGCGTCTTGCTGGCCATCAGCCGGGCGATCGGAGAGACCATGATTGTCGTGATGGCGGCAGGTCTGATCGCCACACTGACGCTCAATCCCTTGAGTTCTGTAACCACGATCACGGTGCAGATTGTCACCATGCTGATTGGTGATACCGAGTTTGACAATCCAAAAACACTGTCGGCATTCGCCCTGGGCCTGATGCTCTTTGTGGTGACTCTGATACTAAATGTGCTGGCACTTCGAATTGTTCGCAAGTACCGCGAAATGTACGACTGAGGACCGGATCATCATGACTGCAAAGCTAAAAAAGCCGAACTGGAAAGAGCTCATGTCCGGCCCGCGCTATGAAAGACGCCAACGCTCGGACATGACCCTGCGCGCAATTGGCCTGAGCGCGCTGTTTGTGTCGATCGGCATACTGGTGATACTGATCGGCAGCTTGATCCTGTCGGGCTACCCCGCATTTACCCAGACTTACCTGACCCTGGACTTCAAAGTCAGCGAAGAGTACGTCTCCAAAGAAGATCCGTTCAAGGGACGCTTTCGCAATATCGTCAATAACGCGATCGAGGCCCAGTTTCCTGAGGTGACGTCGCGAGCAGAACTTCGCAAGCTGACGGCCATCCCCAGCGCAGCTGCCCAGTTCCTCTTGCGTGATCACATCGTCAAGAACCCGGCGTTGATCGGACAGACCGTGCAGTTCTCCGTACCGGTCTCTGATCCTTTTGACCAGTTGAACAAAGGGCAGATTGACCGCAGCACCCCTGAGGAGTTTCGTCGCCTCAAAGCCGATGAGATTGCCTGGTTTGACACACTCAAATCTCGCGGCATGATCAAAAGCCACTTTAACTGGGCATTGTTTACCAACGCAGACTCACGGTTTCCAGAAATCGCGGGTCTGGCGGGAGCACTCACGGGCTCCTTTTACGCATTGCTCGTGTGCTTTCTGATCAGCTTCCCGATGGGCATTGGCGCAGCGATTTATCTCGAGATGTTTGCACCAAAAAACCGGTTTACCGATCTGATCGAGATCAACATCAACAATCTGGCGGCCGTGCCTTCGGTGGTCTTCGGTCTGCTGGCCCTGGCAGTTTTTCTGAACTGGTTTGGCATGCCACGGTCCGCACCGGTGGTCGGTGGACTGACCCTTGCCTTGATGACACTACCGACGATCATCATTGCGACTCGTGCAGCGCTCAAAGCCGTGCCCCCGTCGATCAGTGAAGCAGCCCTAGGCATAGGTGCCTCCAAACAGCAAGCGGTATTTCATCACGTGCTACCGAGCGCCATGCCTGGCATCCTGACTGGAACCATCATCGGGCTGGCTCAGGCGCTCGGAGAAACGGCACCCTTGCTGCTGATCGGCATGAATGCGTTCCTGACAGCCGTGCCCGATTCTCCGATGGCTGCGGCAACCGCTCTGCCCACACAGATCTTTATCTGGGCTGACAGCCCTGAGCGTGGATTTGCCTCGCGCACCAGTGCAGCCATTCTGGTCTTGCTGGGATTCTTGATCACCATGAATGCAATTGCCGTCTATCTTCGCAGCAAGTTCGAGAAATCCATTTAATGTAATGCACACGCCGACAGGGCGTATCTCTGACGCAAAAGGAAACCAAGCATGGCAACCTCGCCGAGCAACCCGCTGGATAACAGCAATTACGAAGACGAGAATTTCAAGACTCTCGGAGAGATCAAAGTCAAAGATGCTCGCGTAATCGCGAAAGACGTCAATGTGTTTTACGGCCAGAAGCAAGCCATCAGTCACGTCAATCTTGAAATTGGCCGCGAGGAACTGGTCGCTTTCATTGGTCCGTCCGGTTGCGGAAAATCAACATTCCTGCGCACGCTCAACCGCATGAATGACACGATCGACAGTTGCCGTGTCACCGGGCTCATCGAACTTGATGGCACAGACATTTACTCGCCCGCGCTCGATGTGGTTGAACTGCGCGCAAGAGTGGGCATGGTGTTTCAGAAGCCCAACCCGTTCCCGAAATCCATCTATGACAATATCGCCTACGGACCCAAAATTCACGGTCTGGCAAAGAACAAGGCCGAGATGGACGAGATCGTCGAAGCCGCGCTGACCAAAGCCGGTCTCTGGAAAGAGGTCAAAGACCGTCTGGACAACCCCGGCACGGGCCTTTCCGGCGGCCAGCAACAACGTCTGTGCATCGCGCGCGCCATCGCCGTTGGCCCCGAGGTCATCCTGATGGACGAACCTTGTTCAGCGCTTGATATAAAGAACACTTTGATGATAGAAGAGCTTTTA
>CAZBIN010000289.1:2833-3489 GCA_964491995.1 uncultured Orrella sp. | reverse complement strand
GCCCTGCCACCTCCCGTCGATACTTCGGGGTACAGTTTTATCTGGAAGACCTGCTGGGTCGCCCCGTTGATCTGGTGACAGAGAAAGCACTACGCCCCGAACTTCGACCCTACATTCAAAGAGACCTGGTAAGTGTCTGAAAAACAAATACGGGAATGGCGGTTTTACATCGGCGATATGATCGGCTTCGCCGAAAAAGTGTTGGCGTACACCCATGGGCTATCTCAAGCAGACTTCATCGCTAGCGGCATAACGTACGACGCGACACTCAGAAACCTGGAATTGATCGGTGAGGCGGCTACTCGCGTCCCCGAGGCCATTCGCAGTGAGGAATCACACATTCCCTGGCGAATGATTATTGCCACCCGCAATCGACTTATCCATGGATACTTGGGCATTGATGACGACACTCTCTGGAGCATCATTCAGGACGACATTCCAACCTTGATGGCCGACCTGATTCTCCTGCGAGACAAGGCACGGTCTTAACTAACAAACCATCCCGACGCTTCCCCACGGGCACCGCTATTTGATGAGCTTACGCGCGCCATGCTTGCCAGGATCGATATGTCGGTTTCTTCGAGTTAGCGGGTTTTCATTTGCCTTCATAGTGAAAGCGGCAGGCAATCACCGTAACCGTGTTGCCTGACACGCTG
>CAZBIN010000289.1:0-2818 GCA_964491995.1 uncultured Orrella sp. | reverse complement strand
ATAGGGCAGGGTTCTTGTGGTGGCGTAGGCGCTCAGGCTTCCCTATCCCGCTAAACGGGTCGGCCTTGATGGAGTGCAACAGGACTCGTATCCGCTCAACCTTGTGCTGATCAATGCCATTCCAGTAGGCAAAGTCAGCAGCACCGTTTGGGGTGAAATTAATAGTCCACTGTGACAACTTCTCCGCGCTCTAGTTGTGCCAATGATTCGTTTAGGTGAGCAGCGTTCGCCGGATTACTGAACAGGTAGATCGTCTCTAACATAGCCTCGTATTCACCCGCATCGACCATGACAATATCGGGCGCATTGCGACGCATGATGCGAATCGGTTCGGCATTATTGGTTACACGACTCATGGTATCCGCAAAATGCTTGCGGGCGTCCGAGAAGGTAACTGTATACATGATTAGCATCCTTAATAGGGGTTTGCACCTCTGATTATGGCATATGTACTCAATTACGTACAATACCTCGTACTCCAGGCGGGTCAACACACGTCGCGTCGTGTTCCAGGAGGCGGCTGCGTAGCTGAACTCGGTGACCAGGTGCTGCTTCATACCGGTGCACTGATCTGGCTGCGCTTTTCATAACACCCTCACCCCCACCAAACGGCCATTCTTAAAAAAATGCAACCATTGCACTATCATGGGTCGCATGCCAGTGATCCAGCGCTATTCAATGCACTGCGTTTACGCAAACAAGTCTGAACCGGCTTCGTCGCAAGCCCGTGCCTTCAGCGTTTGGCCAACCTATTGTAAAACTGACGATTACTGGCTGTTGCGGAGTGTCACTTCTTTCTGGGCCTGCAACACCTTGGGTGGCCAGGTGCTTTTTATGTAGGCAATCACCGCGACAATTTCCTCGTCAGACAATATTCCGGCATAGACAGGCATATCGCTTTCGTAACCCGGTGGCGCTGTGCGGCCTGGCACCAGGCCGTTTTTCACCATGTCGATCAACAGCCCGTCGGGGTGGTGCCAGGTGTGGCCGGTCTTGTCGTGAGGCGGTGCAGGCAAGCGGCCATTTGCAAACCGTTCGCGCCAGTTTGCCTGCCCTTCCAGGTTGGCACCGTGACACGCAGCACAGTGTGCTGTGTACACCGTTTTGCCCAGAGCAATGCGCCCCCCATCGGCCGCCGGGTCAATGAAACCCTCGTCTTTCCCCAACGATGTCAAATAAACCGTGGCAGCCAACATGGCTACCCCTAGCACAGCAGAGGCCGCAACCCATCGAGCTTTAGACATTTCAGTGGCTCCGGCGTCAGTTGACGTTTACCTTGCCCACCATGCCGGCTTCCATATGGCCGGGAATCAGGCAGGCAAAATCCACCGTGCCTGCCTGGTCGAATGTCCACACCAGGCCCCCACGCTGGCCGCTGTTAAGCGTGATCATGTTGGGCTCGGCATGTTGCATACCCGGCATTTTCTTCATTTCCTCGGCATGGGCTTTCAGATCAGCCATTGAGCCAATCACCATTTCATGAGGAATTTTTCCCGAGTTTTTGACAAAGAATCGAATAGTTTCACCCACTTTGACATCGATCAGTGCAGGGGTGAACCGCATGGTGTCATCCATCACGACCTCGATCGTACGACTTACCTTGGCCGGATCACCCGGTTTGCCCACACTGGACATACCGGACATGCTGTGGCCTCCCATGTTGTTCCCTGCCATGGAATGGCCTGTCGCACCATGAGCGCCCGAATGCTCGCCGGCCGCAAAGACCAGCGCAGGCGCACATGCCAGAACCAGAATAGATACAAATTTTTTCATGCTATTTATCCTTGAATAAATGAATTTAAAACCAGAAACTCACGCCCGCGACGAAACGGGTTTCCTGCCGTGCCAACCCGGCAGCGCGCGCGATGTCGGCCGTTTTACCAAACTTGCCTGACCACTCCACGCCAATGTAGGGTACGAGCTGACGGTTCACCTCGTACTTCAGGCGCAGGCCTACCTTGCCGTCCGACAAACCCTGCCCGATGTCGCGCTCGGGGTCGTCCTTGCCATAGAAATTCACTTCCATGGCGGGCTGCAAATACAGCTTTTGGGTCAGCAGCACGTCATATTCGGCGCTGAACCGCAAGGCCGTGCGGCCGCCAGAACCGACATACGCCGTGGCATCGAGCTCGAACCAGTAAGGGGCCAGCCCTTGCACACCAAACACCAGCCACTGACGCGACGGCTCCCCCCGACCATAATCGAAACGCGCACCCAGCTGAATGTCCCAGAACGGGCTGAAGGCATGACCCCAGAGCACTTCGGTGCGTGATTCATGCATCTTGCCATCGGCAAACTTCCCTTCCCCCTTGAGCACCAGGCGGTTGAAGGTGCTGCCGAACCAGGCTTGGCCTTCATAGGCGCCCCATGCCTGACCCTTGGCCCGAACATATTCCAGCTTGTCCATGCGGAAACTGGCAAACAGGTGTTCGTCGGACATGTGCAGGCGGTAGCGTGGATCCAGCGCGAACTGTCCTTCGTTACGCTTGAAGCCCCCGGAATAGGCATCCGGATCACGGGCATCGGCATGCGCATCGTGAGACTGGGCCAGTGCGCTGAGCGGCAAAAGCCCGGTGGTGAACAGAACAAGCGCTGTACGCTTTGTGAAAGAGATCATAGTCACGATATCCTTTGAAAGGTCGGTTGCTCTCATGCAATCACCACTTCACGGAACATGCCCATGTCCATATGGAACATCAGGTGGCAATGCCAGGCCCAGCGCCCCAGGGCGTCGGCGGTGACCAGAAAGCTGATGCGCTGTGCCGGTTGCACCGGAATCGTGTGCAATCTCGCCTGGAAGGCTCCATCGGGTGTTTCC
>CAZBIN010000288.1:0-3499 GCA_964491995.1 uncultured Orrella sp. | reverse complement strand
ATCCAGAACCATGCTGCCATCTATATCAAGAGATATAGCCCATCTTTTCCAATCTATCATCCCCCACAGCCCCCGCTCCGGGTTCTCCGGGTCAATGGGGATGGGCAGTCTAACGAAGTTATGCATTTCATCGCCAGGGTCGCGGAAGAACTTAACTTGCCCCGGCACTACCTTTCCTGTTGCACCATCTTCAGGGTCATGCCAGCCATCGTGCCATTGCCACTCCCCCATCTTCCCCGCGATAACGTCCCGCAGGGCTACGAAGTATTTCAGTTCTTCAGGTGTTGGCATGGTCAGCCTCCTTCCTCACCCAAATCAGCAAATCCACCAGGGCGTCGGTGGGGTTGGCAGACTTCGTCCACACCGCTGTTTTATCTCCTTTTGCGTAACAGGCGATAGTGGTGTCGTCTCCATTATCTGGCTCAAGAAGTAACGTGAAGAACTCATCTCCACGCTTGAACACGCTCGGCAACTCCCTCCACACCTCGGCCATGCAGGGGGCGGGATACTCTTTAAATCCAACCTTGTGCGGAATGGTGCATAAACTCCAATTCTCCATATCAACACTTGCCCAATAGAAATCAGTCTTCAACCAAATCCCCGCCTCAACAAGTCGTTTTGAGGCTTCCAAGCTGGCACGGTTAAGCTCGTTCATGATCGGCCTCCTTTCTTCTCATCAATTGAAAACAAAATTATGCTCCAATGCAGGATTGGTGAAGTCAACAACAACCCCGCAATTATCGCAGGAAAACAATAAGCTACTTGCAAACATGGTCGTCCTCCTTGGCTCTCACTACTCAGCCTATCGCTCAATTTTGCCGCCGCAGAACGGGCAGTAGTCGTAACGCCTCACTGGAAGCATCTCGCGGCCCACCACGAAGTAGCCGCGATTGCATGATGAGTCACAAATGATCATGTTATCGCCAAAGAACTTTGGGGCCTCGCGTTCGGTCCACTTACATGTCCTGGCCGCAACACCTTGCGATCGCAGAGTGATTATCTCTGCCTCAAGTTTCTGGATCTGCCGCATGTTCTTGATGTTGTTTTCAAGGGCGCAGTCGTACTTGGCCTCGAGATTCTCGGCCTTTATCTGCAATTCCGCGATGCAGTAGTGCGGATTGGCAATGTGTTCCTCTGGATGTTCTGTGTCGCAATATTTGCAGATCATGGCTTGCCTCCTCCTTGTCAGAACAGCCCATCGGGAATCTCTACATCGCGAAGCGCAGTGTCAATTTTCCGCTTCCCGAAGTTGAATGAACACAGTTCGTCACGGAGATCGTCAATCTGCTCCTGGGCAACCTCCCTGATGGCATCATCACAATCGGATTCGATGCCCCACAACCCACCAGACCTGATAGTTTGAAGCATGCCCGACTTTGTTCGGATCTTTGCCTCTGCGTGGATCCCGACGAACTGCCAGTCTCCACGGCAGAGCCCCTCCATGCGCTCGTAATCCCGCATGCCGTACTTGTAATACTCCTTGGTTCCGGGCTTTTCTCCGCCGGCATAGGGACGGAAACCGCGGTATTCACGGCCCTTCGGGGGGAGATCTGGTGCATTTTTGCCTATGAAACGACCGTCAATATCACGTTCCATCTCCGCGGGAAGGTGCTCATAGAACTTGCCTTTGGCCCGGATGATAACCCCAGGTCCCAGGTCATCGGTGAACTTACCGATCCAGTCCGTGTCCGGATATTCCTCGGGGATGACCTTGATTTTGACATCGACGATGCTGTTCTGGTTCATGCTCGGCCTCATTTCTCCTCTGCCTTGGGATCAAGCGGTTGTGAAAGAACCTCGCAGATCTTTTGCCGTAGTGTATCGATTTCATTATGATTTTGGCTGGAGATCTCAAGTTTGAGGCGTGCTGGAGGACAAATAGGATGTAGCGTATAGAAGAGGTCAATGTTGAGCATTCCGTTCATTCCTCCATTGTATTGGCAGGGTGTGCAGTTTGGTCACGGGATTTCACGTCGTTCCGAACTTTCTTGTCAAAAGGATTTGACCCCTTGATTGGCAAGCATCGTCTATCCGTTACCTTGTTCTGCGACCTTCGGCGCCATCGCCGCCGCTCTTTGCTCGTCCGCTTCCATCTGAGCTAACACCCGGATTGTTGATGGCGGGGGGCCGGTTTGGGTGCCTTATCCCGGCTTTTGGTGCCTCGCGGCTACTCACCCTCACGCTTTCGCGCCCGCGCCTGAATTATGGCCGTGGCCGGTCTTGAAACCGGCAACGATGCTCAGAAAGCTCATTGCAGCGTAATGGGAATGGTGCCTATCGTCATAGGCCTTCCCAGGTCTGCACTGGTAATCGTCTCACCTCACGGCCCGTATTGGTGGCGGGGGACAGACTTGGATTTCATTCCTCTGCTTTTTAGCTCCTCACGCTTTCGCGCCCCGCCTGAATTGTGGCCGTGACCGGATTGTTCTACTCCATACTGCCCGGCGATTTCGGTCTCCAGCTTGCGCCGCACGGCCTTTTGTTTATGCTGCCTCTCGGGCGAAGCCCTGAACTATGCGCTTAAATGCCTTCAGTTCCTTGTTCTCCTTTTCCAGCGCGTCGTTCTTCTGCTTCAAAGTTTCGTTTTCCACCTTCACCTTCTTGGTCTGCTCGACTACGTCTTTCGCCATGTCCATGAGATCGATGGCAACATCGTCGAGCTTGGTGGACTTGGCCGGGTCGAACTCGATGAAAACTTGGGGCGGGAGCGGCTCAGTTGGCGTAATCGTACTTTCCTGCAGCGGCGGTGCAATTGGCGTGACCTCGATTTTCTGCGGTTGTGAAAGAGGCGGTAAATTTCGCATCAAGACACGCCGGTAACGATTATACTTCTTAATGAGGGTCTTGTCGGACTGAGGATGGTTCGGAAATTCCTTTGCGTATGCGGCAATTAGTTGTGGCATGATACGACCACCAGAGGAAAAATGGCTTATACTGAGCCAATGTTCGAAGAATGGCTTGAATATGTCGTCCTCCCCAAATCGCGTGGCATTGAGATAGTCGTAATATATCGTCTTGATGGTGTTTTCGGAGAACGTGTTGTTTGGGAAAGATTGACGAAAATCATTCAAGAGCTTAAAACGTCGCATGGCATTTAAGGGAGCGCAGCCATTGAGTTCGATCCAAGTTTGCATGAATGCATCTTTGGCGGACTGCTCAAGAATTGGTTCTAGATTGGGGAGACGATTCTTATAATACAACATCAAAATGCCATTATGGGATCTCGTGCAACCAGGAAAAGTTTCGCGGTAATCACGCACAATATCTTCCTGAAGCTCTTTGGGCAATCCCCGCGACTCGTTTAGCTGAACCCACTTTGAAGCCCATTCAAGATGATCTTTGTTGACGTTAGTGATACGCATAGCTTATCTTCCTTTCATCTTCTCTTTTTCTGTGGAAGGTGGCGTTAGGCTAAGTCGCCCCACAGCCATAGCCTGAACAGGTCCAGGGCAGCCTCGCCCAGGGATAGCAGGCCGTAAATGAACGGCCCAACGAAAGC
>CAZBIN010000287.1:3193-3507 GCA_964491995.1 uncultured Orrella sp. | reverse complement strand
CATGGAAGGCCGGATTGCTTACGTGAATCCTGCCTTTTGCCGGATGATAGGCTGGAACGAAGCAGATCTGATAGGACGCATGCCGCCCTTTCCTTACTGGGTTCCCGGTCGTTACGAACTGCACCAGCAAACACTCGATAGCGTGCTGTCTGGCAAGACTCCAGGCAACGGCATCGAACTTGAAGCCCAGCGCCGTGATGGTTCGAGGTTTGTCGCGCGCATGTATGTCTCGCCGTTGCTCGACCCCAATGGCAACCAGATCGGATGGATGACCTCCATGACCGACATTACAGAGCCCAGGCGCATACGCGAAG
>CAZBIN010000287.1:0-3183 GCA_964491995.1 uncultured Orrella sp. | reverse complement strand
AAGCCCTGACGGCAGCGCACGAGCGCTTCATGACGGTACTCGAAGGCCTGGATGACGCCATTTCTGTGACCGCTGACACTGCCGATGGAATGGATCTGCTGTTTGCAAACCGCACCTATCGCAGTCTTTTTGGTGCGCAGACGCAAGGCCATGCAGAGCTGCTCGCTGGCAGGCGTGGTCGTTACACCGACCAGTCAGTCGAAGTATTCGCACCCAGTGTGCAACGATGGTTCGAAGTGCAGCACAGAATGCTCGCATGGACCGATGGCAGACGCGTGCGCCTGCAGGTCGCGCGAGAC
Organism: uncultured Orrella sp.; assembly: GCA_964491995.1. GTDB lineage: Bacteria > Pseudomonadota > Gammaproteobacteria > Burkholderiales > Burkholderiaceae_B > Algicoccus. The sequence goes on along the minus strand of CAZBIN010000287.1, from coordinate 2,884 downwards.
ATCACTGAACGCCGTCAGCATGAAGAAGCCTCAAGGATGCAGCAAGAGAAGATCCAGATCACTAGCCGCCTGACCACCATGGGCGAAATGGCATCCTCGCTGGCGCACGAGCTCAACCAGCCATTGACCGCCATTTCCAACTACAGTATGGGCGCTGTTGCAATGGTCAAATCAGGTCGTGCGGACCCCGAACAACTGCTTGGAGCGCTGGAAAAGGCCGCAGCGCAGGCACAGCGTGCCGGCAAAATCATCAGCCGTATCCGCGAGTTTGTCAAACGCAGTGAGCCCAGGCGCCAGAGCTTTGACCTTCACACCATTATTGATAATGCTCTGGGGTTAGCTGATATTGACGCGCGCAAACGGGGCATTCATGTCGAGCGTGTGGTACCTGATGATCTTCCCCAGGTGCTGGCCGACCCGATTCTGATCGAACAGGTCTTGCTCAACCTGGTCAAGAATGGTCTTGAATCCATGGACGAGAAAGCTAGTGCAGGTGCTGGTCTCAAGACACAGCGGCGCAATTGAAGTGGCCGTCATTGATCAGGGACACGGCCTGGCTGATCCTGAGCGTCTGTTTGAGCCTTTTTTCAGCACCAAATCGGAAGGCTTGGGTATGGGACTGAATATCTGCCGTACGATTATCGAATCACATCACGGCCAGCTCTGGGCGACGAGCAATCCCGAAGGAGGTACTATATTTCGCTTCACATTACCCTGTGCGCCGGATAGCGCTTGTGATCAACCAATATCCACGGAGGAAGTCCAAGAATGAATTCGTCGCAAACCGCAAGCACCGTCTACATCGTTGATGATGACGAAGCCGTACGTGACTCGCTACGCTGGCTGCTCGAGGCCAATTCCTACCGAGTTCGTGCCTATGCGAGCGCTGAAGCATTTCTGGCTGATTTCAGTGACGACCAGATGGGCGTTCTGATTGTCGACGTTCGAATGCCTGGCATGAGTGGTCTGCAGCTGCAAGAGGAGCTCATCTTGCGTAAAAGTCCGATGCCCGTGGTGTTTATTACAGGCCACGGTGATGTGCCAATGGCCGTCACAACCATGAAAAAAGGTGCTGTCGACTTTCTGGAAAAGCCCTTTAACGAGTCAGACCTGCGTGGCATCGTTTCGCGAATGTTTGAACTTGCGACAAGCAACTTCCAGAAGCTCCAGGCCCAGCGAGAGCACGAAGCCATGCTTGGGCGGCTGACCGCTCGCGAGCAGCAAGTCCTTGAACGCATCGTGGCCGGTCGATTGAACAAACAGATCGCGGATGATCTGGGTATCAGCATCAAGACGGTCGAGGCACACCGTGCCAACATCATGGAAAAGCTGCAAGTCACCACCGTGGCAGATCTCATGAAAGTGGCGCTTTCAAGTGAGGGATCAGCATGAGTGCCCAACTGATTGATGGCGTGGCACTTGCCGCGAAGATTCGTGAAGAGGTTGCCGAGCGCACAGCCGCACTGGTCCACAAAGGTATCCGGCCAGGTCTTGCAGTCGTGCTGGTCGGCGACAACCCGGCGTCTGCGGTCTATGTTCGCAATAAGGTGGCTGCCTGCGAGAAAGCGGGAATTGCTTCGATCAAGGAATCCTACCCGGCTGACATCACTGAAGCGCAGTTGCTCGAGCGTGTGCATGTGCTGAATCAGGATCCTGCGATTCACGGCATTTTGGTCCAACTTCCTTTACCGGCCCACATTGACGCTCACAAAGTCATCGAGGCGATTGCTGCTCACAAAGACGTTGATGGGTTTCATATCAGCAATGCTGGCCTGCTGATGACCGGAAACCCCCTGTTTCGTCCTTGTACGCCCTACGGCATCATGAAAATGCTTGAAGCGCAGAAAGTGTCACTCTGGGGGTCAGTTGCCTGCATCGTCGGCGCAAGCAATATCGTTGGAAAACCCATGGCGATGATGATGCTGGCCGCTGGCGCCACCGTCACCCTGTGCAACAGCAAGACTCGTGACCTGGCTGCCCACACCCGTATGGCTGATGTTCTGGTCGTTGCCACCGGACGTCCCGGCATGGTGACTGGCGACATGATCAAACCCGGCGCGGTTGTCATCGACGTAGGCATCAACCGCCGGGACGATGGAAAACTGTGCGGTGATGTGGACTTCGAGTCTGCAAGCAAAGTTGCCAGTGCCATCACCCCGGTGCCTGGCGGTGTAGGACCCATGACAATTGCCATGCTGCTAGTCAACACCATTGAGGCCGCGGAAAGAACACTCGCGAGTTCTTGAGCTTAGGCAGGCACACCAGGCAGGTTGCCATGTTTCGTGCACCTGCCTGTCTCCCCGTGTCTCTGTCGCCATGTGGGGATCATCATTGACCTGGCCCCCTTCACACAGACTGCATCATCCCGCACGCTCAATCAGGCTATCCGTCACATCAACGATCTCGTCGCGACATTACCTGGCCGATAGCACTTGGCGGATCTCTTCGAGAGACTCTGGATTGAGTAACGAAGACAGGTCTCCCGTCGCACTTCCCAGATAGATCGCGCGAATCAGACGACGCATGATTTTCATGTTTCGGGTTTTGGGCAAGTCCGCAACAAAGAAGATACCCGCGGGAGAAAACGCGGTTCCCAACCCCTTCACAACAGACTGCCGAATATGGTCGCGAGTGACATCGTCAGCGCGAACGCCCGGCATCAAGGTCACAAAAAGTCCAACCGTTTCACCCTTGACGCTGTCAGGAATGCCGATTGCAGCGACTTCGCCAGCCAGTCCCGTGCCCATCACCAGTCCTTCGATCTCTGAGGGACCCGTGCGCTTTCCGGCAATCTTAAGCGTGTCGTCAGACCGGCCCGTGATGTACCAGAACCCATCGGCATCCCGAGATGCGCGATCACCCTGAAGCCAGACACCAGCAATTT
>CAZBIN010000286.1:0-3518 GCA_964491995.1 uncultured Orrella sp. | reverse complement strand
TTGTTGGCGACCAGTTCAAGTCTTTCGCGTGGCACGAAGCGGTCCATCTTGAATGGTCCTGTTCCCGAGGCATCCGCAGCAAACGCAATCCAGGCCTGTTTGGCGCGCTCACCCGGATCGGTCACCGTCGCGGGCACTGCATCGTATTTTGCTTTCCAGTGGGCAGGCGAGGCCATGAAAAGGTTGGACAGGTTGATGGGTAGAAACGAGTCCGGTTCGCTCGTGGTCAGCTCCACCGTGAAGTCATCAATCTTGCGTGCACTGCGCAGGGTTGGCATCCGCGAGGCGGTCACCCCGACCTGACTTGCATCAAAGTGCGGAGCTTTCTGATCAAGAACTTTTTGAACGTTCCAGACCACGGCATCGGCATTAAACGGTGAGCCGTCGTGAAACTTCACATCATCGCGCAGCTTGAAGGTCCACTTCGTGGTGTCGTTCGGGTTGACCGCCCAGGAGGTCGCGAGTGCAGGCAAAAGCACACTAGGCTTCTCGGCACTCGAGAGATCCCATTGTGTGAGCGCGTCGTACATCGGGATGCCAGTAAAACGGTTGCCCTCGAAACCTTGGTCAGGCTGACCCAGTGTTCGCGGAATGTCTGCTGCAGTCATGCCAATTCTCAGAACCTGCTGCTGGGCCATGGCCTGCCCACCAAATGCCATGAGCAGCGCCCCGCACAGTGCTGCCGAACGCATGGGTTTGAGCGTGAAGCGGTGTTTGGGTGATGTCGATTTCATGAGTTCTCCAGGATGATTGGATTGAACAGATCCTCAAAGTCAGTGCAGACTTGCACCGACCCCTTTACGGCTCACTTGGGTTGATGCATAGTGCAGCTTGCATTGGATGACCCTGCGTGATGTTTCTGTCGCAGCAAGTTCCATGCCAAGTGCTTCGTTTGTGGTTTTCTCTGAGCGATGGAGTCTCGCGTGAAACTTCTAGTGATCAATCCCAACACATCGGTTGAAATGACGGCATCGATTGATCGGGCAGCCAAAGCTGCAGCCAGTGCCGAAACGCAGATTCGGACCGTCTGCGGTGCTTTTGGGCCCCAGTCAATCGAGGGACATTTTGATGAGGTGATCGCCGCAGCGGCCGTGGTTGAGCGGGTTCGTGATCACGGCGACTGGGCTCCTGATGGTGTCGTGATTGCCTGTTTTGGTGATCCGGGACTTGATGGTGCACGCGAAGCCTGCGATGCACCAGTACTGGGCATCGCCGAGGCTGCATTTCATGCCGCCAGCATGGTGTCAACCGGGTTTTCCGTCATCACCACGATGGAGCGTACATGCATCATTGCGCAGCATTTGCTTGAGCGCTATGGATTCGAGCGCAAGTGTCGAGGTGTCCACGCGATTGAAGTACCGGTACTCGATCTGGAGTCTTGCGACGGGGAAGTGTTTGAAACAATGGTTCAGGCGGCGCGGATCGCGCTCGAACGTGATCGCAGTGGCGCCATTGTGCTTGGCTGTGCGGGTATGGCAACGGCTTGCCAGGCCATGCAGGAGCGCTTGGGCGTTCCCGTGATTGATGGCGTATCGGCCGCCGTCAACTTCGCAAAAGGCCTCTGCGCCATGGGGATTCGAACCTCAAAACGAGGCGACTACGCGCGACCACTCCCCAAGACTTATGTGGGCTGGCGTGGCTGGGACTGAGGCTTGATGGCAGCCAGAGAGGGTCTGGACCACCAGGCCGCCAGCCAGAAGGTGGCCATCAGCGTCAGGCTGAGAAACACCACCGCGATAATCACTGGCTGGTACGACTGGTTGGTTTCCCAGATCCATGCGGCGACCAGCGGCATGATGGCACGTGCAATAGTTGCAGAGATGGTGATTATTCCGTTCAGTGCACCGTAGGCATGCTTGCTCAGCATTTCGGGAACCATGAAGCTGCGAACAATCGTAAAAATGCCGTTGACCAGACCATAGACACCAAATAAAGTGGCAACCAGCCAGAAGCTGATCGAGGCCGGATAAAGCAGTGCAAATGTCACCGGGAATACCGCCACCAGAACGGCACCCACCAATCGCAACGGCATGTCACGCGCAAACATCGTGACGAGAATTCGCCCAAGCACCTGGGCAGGCCCAATGACCGCGATGGTCAAAATCACATCGGCTTCGCTCAGACCTTTTTCCTGGAGCAGCGGGTACATGTGAAAGGTGAAAGCCGAGAAACTGCCGGCATACACCGTCAGGGCAATTAAAAGAATCCAGAACAGGCGACTGCGCAGATTGTCACGCACAATCTGCCGGTCGCGCGCAACGTTGTTTTTCTTTGACTGCGCATCGCTGGCATGCTCGAGATCTTTCTTCGGGTTGATCGTGGCCAGGTAGATGAGCCCGTAGACCACATTGACCATGCCTAGAAAAAGCAGTGTGGTGCGCCAGTCGAAATGGGTTATCAGTGCCCCAGTCACTGGAATGAAAACCGTCGAGGCAAAACCGCCCCAGAGCGTGATGTGCGTGATACCAGCCCGGGCATTGGCCGGACCCACACGCCTGGCCAGGATCGCAAAGGCTGGCTCGTACAGGAGTGCGGCCTGCACGGCACCACTCAAGCCACAGATGATGTAAAAAGACAGCAGGCTGTCTGTTACTGACCACCATCCCAGCACCAGCATCGCGGCCAGCGATGCACCCGCCATGATCCACTTTCCCCAGCCGCGGTCAATACCCACACCCACCGGAAAACTCAACAATGCGGTGGCAAGCAATCCGAGTGTCGCACCGGTGTAGAGCTGGGCTTTGGACCATCCAAGCTCTTGCTCCATGCCGAGCACAATCAAAGGAAAGCTGTAGTAGAGTGTGCCCCATGAGCAGATCTGGCCAATACCGAGGATGACAGGCAACATCGTCAATCCAGCACGCACTTAAGATCTGGCACGACGTCAAACCATCCACGCAGTCCGTTCGAGAGTCTGATCCGGGTGTCATGACGTATTGACGCTTGATCGATTTGGGCTTCTTGCACCAACCGGTCGGACAACAGTTTCTCGCGCCAGACACCAGGCAGCAAACCACAATGCAGCGCGGGCGTCAGCCATTGGTCATTGACCTGGACGTAAATATTGCTGCGAGTGCCTTCACAAATTTCACCATGTTCATTCATAAAGATCACATCGAAATAGTCCGGGTGGGTCTGCAGCCACTCGGTGGCCTGTTGGTACCATGGCCGATGGGTCGTCTTGTGTCCCAGCCAGACCTCTTCACTCTGCAGCAGCGTGGCCGAGAAGGCTATCTTCTGGGGCAGCGCCAGTGGCGCAAGTGAATGTGCAGTCACTTCTACACCGCCCTGGCTGTCAAGCAAAAGCCGGACCCGGTAGCTCATTGATGGCAGGGGCGGTGCCACAGAGGAATCCGCATGGCGAGTGCCCGAATCTAGTGCGTCAATTGCGCTGCATACTGCGTGATGCAAAAATTTCGCAGCCGGACATGGGTAACCCAGCGTAGCGGCAGAACGGCTTAGCCGGCTCATGTGCAGATCCCACAGGTCAATGGTGCCGTCGGCTGCTGCCCGCATGG
>CAZBIN010000285.1:0-3523 GCA_964491995.1 uncultured Orrella sp. | reverse complement strand
GCCCCCACCGTGGCGCGACCGTCAAACTGTTTGAAGACGGTAAACAGCACAAGTGCGATGACCATCCATACGGCAATTTTTGAGAACGAATTGTTCACGTCCCTATCTCCTGCTTGACACGCCAAGCCTGACACCACATGGTCAGGTTTTTTCTGTTGCTGTCTTCGTTACTTGATTCTAACCGTTTTGGCAAGGCTTACTGTCCGACAACCCCAGTGTCTGTCGGGCTAACCACCTTGCCACCCGCCTTGAGTCCGCGCGCCACCAGAAATGTCTCGGAGGACTTGTCTCTTGAGGCCTTTGGCTTGCGCTCAACAACCCGCTTGAACTCGCGTTTCAGTTCCTGCACGATCTGAGAAAAACCGCTGCCATGAAACGCTTTCACGATCAGCGCTCCATCAGGCTTGAGATGTTGGACAGCAAATTCACGTGCCAGTTCGCAAAGATGATGAATTCTTGCCGAGTCGGCACTCCCGACCCCGCTTAGATTGGGTGCCATATCCGAAATAACAAGGTCGACCGGGCGCGAGCCGACTTCTTGCGCGAGCTGATCCAGAACTTCATCTTCCCTGAAGTCTCCCTGGATAAAGACAACCCCCGGCACCGGATCCATGGGAAGAATATCCAGCGCAATGATGCGACCACGGATCTCGCCACCCGCACCAAGAAGACGTTCGCGCGCCACCTGTGACCAGCTTCCGGGCGTGGCTCCAAGATCCACGACAATGTCACCGGGCCTCATCAGTTTCTCCTGGTCGACAATCTCCAGCAGCTTGAAAGCAGCCCGCGCGCGGTAGCCGCGCTGTTGCGCCAGCTTGACATATGGATCATTAATATGCTGCATGACCCACTCTTTGGAAAATTTTTTCTTTGCCATCCCGTACAATTCACCTATGAATACCACCACGCTCACCAGCCAGGCCCGCAGCGCTCTTCGCGCTGCCGCCCATACACTTCGCCCTGTTGTCCTGATCGGAGACCAGGGACTGACCGATCCCGTCCTCAAGGAAATTGACCTTGCTCTGAACGCCCACGAGCTGATAAAGATTCGCGCAGCGGGTCAGGACCGGGAGGAAAGGGATGAAATTCTGGTCAGAATCTGTGAGACGCTCGGTTGCGAGCCCGTGCATCACCTGGGCAAGATCCTAATCTTATACCGGGCCGGAAAATCTGAGCGATACGCCGCCGAGACGGGCAAATCACCCTCGATTGCAACGGTACGGAAGAAAGACGGTCCACACACACCTAAAAAGCTGGCTGCACAGGGCATCACGCTCAAAAAGCGTACCGCCGTCAAACGCGCCCGCAAAACGACCGAGGACGACGGTTTGAGGGTGTTTTCTTCTGAGCGCCCCCAGCGCCCAACAAGCCGCGCCGGCGCTGGTGCAAAAAGGACTGCAAGCAAGACAATCCATAAAAGCGCGTTGAGCCTGAGAGCAGGTGCCCGGCGCAAGTAATTGCGACCTTTGATGATCCTGCCTTGCGCCAATCAGCCGCACAAGCAGGCATAAGCATGGCAGGACCCTGTGAGCCTGCCAAAATCACTTACTGGTAACTGAGTCCGACAATCTCGTACTCTTTAATGCCCGAGGGTGTGTGAACCTCGACGACATCGCCCTCCCGCCGCCCGATCAAAGCACGCGCCACAGGGCTCGAAACCGAAATCCGATTCTGGCGAATATCCGCCTCAATATCACCGACGATCTGATAAGTGACACGAGAGCCTGAGTCCAGGTCCTCGATATCGACGGTGGCACCAAACACCACAGCACCGTCTGCATTCAGTTCTGAAGGTTCAATGAACTGCGCATTGGACAATGCACCTTCGAGCTCGCCAATGCGAGCCTCGACAAATCCTTGACGCTCACGAGCAGCATCGTACTCCGCGTTCTCGGACAAATCCCCCTGAGCACGTGCTTCCGCAATCGCATCGATCACAGCTGGACGCTCAACGTGCTTAAGTTGATGAAGTTCCTCGCGCAAACGCTGTGCGCCTTTGACGGTAATGGGTATGGCTGACATGGCAACAAATCCTAAAAACAAAAACAAAACCCCGGTCGCCAAATGAACCGGGGCCGACTGTACAAAAATTCGTTTGTTCTGACGATCTGGCGATCGCATAAAAAAAGCGATATTCGCCAGAGAAACGACTCGACCCTAAGATCGTACCCCATTCCCCCGATAAATGCCATAGCGTGGGCCAGACGAGTTCCGGACGGTCATCTCGCTTGATTAACGTCAAGAGAATGCGCGAACGTTTCTGTCCGGAACAACCGCTTTCGGGCGATGATCATGGCTGAACTGACGAGCCGCGACTTCATCGGTTGGTTCTTATATATTTTTTTGCTGTAGTAATCACTGAAATACAATCAGACCTATGGCAGGCGCCGGGGGGGCTGGTCTAATTGCCGGTGCTGTTGCGGTTCGCCTTGTTTGAAGTGCGACCCACCCCGGAAAAATCAATCTTGGATATTCAATGAGTGCCTTTAATCACGAGAAAGTCCTGACCGTCCACCACTGGACGGACAAACTGTTTTCTTTCACGACCACGCGCGACCCATCCATGCGGTTCAGCAACGGTCACTTCACGATGATCGGGCTGCGCGTCAACGGCAAGCCTTTGCTGCGCGCTTACAGCATCGTGAGCGCGAACTACGATGATCATCTCGAGTTCCTGAGCATCAAGGTGCCAGACGGTCCACTGACCTCGCGGCTGCAACATGTGCAGCCTGGTGATGAGGTCATTGTTGGACGAAAACCCACCGGCACACTTCTGATTGACTACCTCCTGCCAGGCAGGCGTCTGTACCTTCTGAGTTCCGGCACCGGTCTGGCTCCGTTTCTGAGTATCATCCGCGATCCCGCGACCTATGAGAAGTACGAGAAAGTCATTCTTGTGCACAGCGTACGCGAGGTTGCCGAACTGGCCTACTACCAGTACATCACCGAAGAACTGCCTCAGCATGAACTGCTGGGTGAAATGATCCGTGAACAACTTCAGTATTACCCGACAGTCACGAGGGAGCCATTTCGCAATCAAGGGCGGATCACGGACCTGATCGAAAACGGAAAGCTGTTCGCAGACCTGGAACTGCCGGTGCTGGACCGTGAGCTCGACCGTGCGATGATTTGCGGCAGCCCGGCGATGCTGCGCGATCTCAAACACTTGCTGGAACAGCGGCAGTTCAAGGAAGGCAACACTTCAACCCCTGGCGATTTTGTGATTGAGAGAGCATTCGTCGATCAGTAAGAAACCCATGCGCAGAACCGCCGACACCACGGCCACGCCCAAGACTGAAAGGCAAACCCGAGCAAAACGAAAACACTCAGGCGTGTCAACGCGCGACAATATTCTTCAAGCTGCCGTCCATGTGTTTGCCAAATACGGTCTGGCGGGCGGCAGCGTTGACAAGATCTCTCGAGCCGCAAAATCACACGACCGGATGATGTACTACTACTTCGGCAACAAAGAGGGCCTCTTTGTTGCCGTGCTGGAGGAGATATATCGTCGGTTCAACCAGGC
>CAZBIN010000284.1:0-3570 GCA_964491995.1 uncultured Orrella sp. | reverse complement strand
TACTTCTACTTTGAAGAAAGCTGTGGCCAATGCACGCCGTGCCGTGAAGGCACCGGCTGGCTTTATCGCATGGTGGACCGGATCGAGCATGGCAAAGGTCGAAAGGAAGATCTCGATCTGCTTGACTCGGTTGCAGGCAATATCATGGGACGCACAATTTGTGCTCTCGGTGACGCTGCAGCGATGCCCGTGCGAGGATTTCTCAAGCACTACCGTGACGAATTTGCGTACCACATCGAGAACAAGCGATGTGTCGTTGCCCCTTACCTCTGATTTGGATTCAATATGGTTGAGTTGACCATCGACGGCAAGACAGTGCAGGTGCCTGAGGGCAGCATGGTGATGCATGCAGCGCACAAGCTCGGGGTTTACGTCCCGCACTTCTGCTACCACAAGAAGCTATCGATTGCTGCAAACTGCCGCATGTGTCTGGTTGAAGTCGAAAAGGCACCCAAGGCGTTGCCGGCCTGTGCCACACCGGCAACCAACGGCATGATCGTGCACACGTGTTCCGAGCGTGCGATCGCTGCCCAGAAAAGTGTGATGGAGTTTTTACTGATCAATCACCCGCTTGATTGCCCTATCTGCGATCAAGGCGGCGAGTGTCAGTTGCAGGATCTGGCGGTTGGCTATGGCGGTTCCACCTCTCGCTACCAGGAAGAGAAGCGGGTGGTGTTTCACAAAACCTTTGGCCCGCTGATTTCGGCCGAGGAGATGACACGCTGCATACACTGCACACGTTGCGTCAGGTTCGGGCAGGAAATCGCCGGCGTGATGGAACTTGGCATGGTCAACCGTGGAGAACACTCCGAGATCAAGACCTTTCTGAACCGTTCGGTCGAGTCAGAACTCTCGGGCAACATGATCGATATCTGTCCTGTCGGTGCTTTGACTTCCAAGCCATTCCGGTATCAGGCCAGAACCTGGGAGCTGGCGCGCAGACGTTCTGTGTCTCCTCACGATAGCCTGGGCTCGAACATTGTCGTACAAGTCAAGGCCGATGAGGTCAAGCGTGTCGTGCCTTTCGAGAACGAAGACGTCAACGAGTGCTGGATCAGCGATCGTGACCGGTTTTCTTACGAGGGTTTGAGCGTTGACCGGCTGGCAAGCCCGATGATCAAGGGTGATGATGGGGTCTGGCGTGAAGCGAACTGGGCCGATGCGCTTCAGGCTGCCGCGCAAGGCTTGATGGCTGTGCGCGAGCAGGATGGTGCACAGCGTATTGGTGCCATCACCACGGAAATGGCAACGCTCGAAGAAATGAATCTGCTCGCGCGACTTGCGCGTGGTCTTGGATCAGAGAACGTTGACGTACGCACCCGTCTGGTTGATACCGAGTTTGATGCCAGTCTGACCGGTGCCCCATGGCTTGGTATGAGCGTGAGCGAGTTGAGCAGCCTCGACCGGGCTTTGGTTGTCGGTTCTTTCATGCGCGCTGAGCATCCCCTGATGACACAGCGCCTGAGACAGACCGCCAAGGGTGGCGCCCAGATCAGCAGCATTGATCTGGCAGCGGATGATCCTTTGTTGCCGTTGCATGCTCGTCTCACGGTTCGTCCATCGCTGATGGCAGATGCCCTAGCGGAAGTTGCGGTGGCAGTGGCTGCGCTAAGTTCGGTCCAGGTTCCCGATGCATTTGCGGGTGTCCAGGCCAGCGAGCAGGCGCAAAAGATCGCCCAGAGTCTGGTCTCTGGAGAGAACAAAGCCGTCTTGCTAGGCAACGTGGCCGCCCATGCGCAGGACGCGTCGCGTATTGCTGCCAACGCGCAGTGGATCGCTTCACAAGTTGGTGCCAAGTTCGGGTTTATGACAGCAGGCGCCAATACGGTGGGTGCGTACCTGGCCAATGCAGTCCCTGGGCGTGATGGCAAGACTGCCCATGAAATGCTGGCGGATTCATTATCTGCCTATGTCACTCTGAACCTGGAACCCGAACTTGACTCAAGTCTCGGTGATGCGGCCGTCAAAACCTTGCAGGGTGCGCGTTTTGTGGTGGCTCTGACAACGTACAAGTCTGCTGCGCAGGACTGGGCACACGTGATGTTGCCAGTTGGTCCGTTTACTGAAACCTCAGGTACCTATGTCAATGCAGCCGGTCGTCCGCAGAGTTTCAAGGGAACGGTCGCGGGGTTCGCACAAAGCCGTCCAGCCTGGAAAGTGTTGCGTGTGATTGGCAATCTGCTCAAGTTGCAGGATTTTGAGGATGAATCCTCAGAAGCGGTAAGAGACTCCGTGTTGGCTGCGGGTGCTGTCTCTAAACTCAGCAATTTGATCAAAGCGCCTCTCGGACGTAGCCTGGTGAACGCAGTGGCAGGTCTTGAGCGCATTGCCGATCTGCCAATCTATCGCAGTGATGCGATCGTGCGACGCTCACAGCCTCTGCAGGACATGCCGGTTTCGGCTCAGCCGCAGGCGCGGGTCAATCCGCTGACGATGACGCAGATGGCTGTGTCTGATGGCGACAGGGTTCGTATTCGCTCAGAGTTTGGCGAGATCACAGTCGGTGTCAAGGCGGATTCCGGTACGCCGGTCGATGCAGTACGTCTGAGCGCCGGATTTGAACAGACGGCCGTTCTTGGGTTCGTACACGGTCAACTGAAGATGGAGCGTGCCTGAGATGGAAGTGCTCAATTCGCTTGAGAGTTTTGGGGTCGGACTGATTGGTGCAACGCCCTGGCTGGTTATCTGGACACTGGTCAAGATTGTGGTCATCGCAGTTCCCATCATTCTTTGTGTTGCCTACCTGACATATTGGGAACGCAAGATGATCGGATTCATGCATGTGCGGCTCGGTCCTAACCGGGTGGGTTTCCGTGGCTTGCTTCAGCCGTTTGCCGACGTTTTCAAGTTGCTGACGAAGGAAGTCATTGTTCCCAGCCAGGCCAACAAAGTCTTGTTTGTGCTGGCGCCTGTGGTGACTTTGATGCCAGCGCTGGCTGCCTGGGCCGTGGTACCGTTCGGGCCTGAAGTTGTCCTGGCCAATGTGAATGCAGGTTTGCTTTACATCATGGCTATCACATCGATCGGGGTCTATGGCGTGATCGTGGCAGGTTGGGCGTCAAACTCCAAGTACGCATTTCTTGCCGCGATGCGGGCGTCTGCCCAGATGATTTCCTATGAACTTGCTATCAGTTTTGTGCTTGTGACGGTTTTGCTGGTGTCTGGCAGCCTGAATATGTCGGAAATCGTTCACGTGCAGAACCGTGGCATGTTTGCCGACATGGGTCTGACATTTCTTTCCTGGAACTGGCTGCCTTTGTTGCCGCTGTTTGTGATTTATGTGATTTCAGCTGTGGCCGAAACCAACCGGCACCCGTTTGACGTGGTTGAAGGCGAGTCCGAGATTGTTGCCGGCCATATGGTCGAGTATTCCGGCATGGCGTTTGCGCTGTTCTTCCTCGGGGAGTATGCCAACATGATCCTGCTGTCATGTCTGGCCTCGATCATGTTTCTGGGCGGATGGGCGGCTCCTCTGGATATTGCCATTCTGAACTGGATTCCGGGATGGATCTGGCTCGGACTCAAGACGTTCTGTGTGGTTTCCCTGTTTGTGTGGTTCCGGGCGTCATT
>CAZBIN010000283.1:2289-3580 GCA_964491995.1 uncultured Orrella sp. | reverse complement strand
ACGCGTCCGGAACAGGTTGGTGCCTTGCTGGAGGAGGTTTTTCAGTGGCGTTATCCTGCCGATCAGTGTGTCTCTCACTATTTTCGGCAACACAAGAATTTGGGTGGACGAGATCGCGCCGAGATCGCGCAGGCCGTGTTTGATGTGTTAAGACACCTAAGACGCTATCGGCGAGATGCCCAGAGCGGGCCCGGTCCATTGAACCTGTGCCTGGCATGGCGTGGCTTGTATGCCACGCTACCTGATGCTGCGGCTGTTATGCCGGCCGATCCGCCGATGCGGGAGTGGTTGCAGCGTTGCGATCAGATCGATCCAGCGTCGCTGGCATTCGAGGTGCGCTACAGTCTGCCGGACTGGTTGGCTGATCACGTTTCAAGAATGCCTGAGCCGGAAAGTCTGGCTCAGGCACTGTTGGCGGGCGCGCCGATTGATCTGCGGGTCAACACTTTCAAAGCGACCCGCCAAGAGGTGTTGTTGCAGATTGAGGCCATGCTCGAGCAGTCTTCACGTCATGGGTTCGGTGCCAAACCGACGCCTTATTCTGAAATTGGCATTCGCCTGCGCGGTCATCCTCCACTGCAGCGGTGGGCACTGTTTGAAAAAGGCGTGGTTGAAGTGCAGGATGAGGGTTCGCAATTGCTAGGGTTGCTGGTGGACCCAAAACGCCAGGAGATGGTGATTGATTTTTGTGCTGGCGCTGGCGGCAAGACGCTGGCATTAGGTGCAATGATGCGTTCGACCGGTCGCCTCTATGCGTTTGACATATCTGCGGCTCGTCTGGCCCGTGCCAAACCGAGGTTTGCCAAAAGCGGCTTGAGTAACATTCACCCGGTTGTCATTCGTCCAGAGGGAGATGATAGGGTTCGTCGCCTGGCCGGAAAGGCGCACAGAGTGCTGGTTGATGCGCCGTGTACAGGTCTGGGAACTTTACGCCGCAATCCTGACCTGAAGTGGCGTCAGAGCGCTGAGGAGCTTGATCGTCTGATCGGGCAACAAGCCAGTATTCTGGATCAGGCCAGCACATGTGTCAGACCCGGTGGCCGCTTGGTCTATGCAACCTGCAGTCTGCTCACACAGGAAAACGAAGCGCAGGTTGAAGCTTTCTTGCTGCGCCACCCCGAATACACGCTGGTCGATGCACGTACTTTGCTGCCAGCAAGCCTTGTCGAAGGTCCCAATCCAGCAGTCGATGCTCGCGGAATGGTTCGGTTCAGGCCGGATTTCCATGGAACCGATGGTTTTTTTGCTGCGGTGATGCAGCGCAGCCAATCCGAACGTCCGGCGCCGGTTG
>CAZBIN010000283.1:0-2279 GCA_964491995.1 uncultured Orrella sp. | reverse complement strand
CAGGTGTTGCTCAGGAACTGGCTGACATGCGGTTCGCAGGCTTTTCCCGAGTTTTTAGTGATTTCTTTATGAAAAGTGGCGCTGTATGTCAGATCAGTCATCCAAGATCTGAGGTTCCTTGACGGATTGACGCCATACCTTCACTAAAACTTCCCATTATTTTTCGTAGGGCTTTGATTCTACGCAAGATCATCATGAACTTTGCCCTATCGCATTTGCGCTGGCTGGGCTACACTTGGACCTGTTTGTACTCAACCGCAGGAATCTGAAATATATATGGACGCACTCCTTTCATTTGCCGCAGGTGGTCTGACTCAGGCCTCTTGGTGGGAAGTCGCGATTTTTACCTTGGTCGTCACGCACATCACCATCGCAGGCGTGACTCTGTACTTGCATCGATCCCAGGCACACCGTGGGGTTGATTTGCATCCTGTGGTGTCACATTTTTTCAGATTCTGGCTATGGCTGACAACTGGGATGGTGACCAAAGAGTGGGTTTCGATTCACCGCAAGCATCATGCCCGCTGTGAGCGTGAGGGGGATCCCCATTCACCAATGATTTACGGAATTGAGCGGGTTCTTTTCCGTGGTGCCGAGTTGTATCGCGAGGAGTCAGCCAAGTCCGAGACGGTGAGTAAGTTTGGACATGGCACACCTGATGACTGGGTTGAACGCAACATCTATTCTCGTTACAGTGTCCGCGGCATTCTGATTATGCTCGTGATTGATGTCGCGCTCTTTGGCGCGCTGGGTCTGACGGTCTGGGCAATCCAGATGGCATGGATTCCTTTCTGGGCCGCAGGTGTCGTCAATGGTATAGGGCACTACTGGGGTTATCGCAACTTTGCGAGTCCAGACACCAGCACTAATGTGTTTCCCATCGGAATTCTGATCGGCGGAGAAGAGCTGCACAACAATCATCATGCATACGGTACGTCAGCAAAGTTTTCGAGTCGCTGGTTTGAGATTGACATTGGCTGGACCTACATTCTGATCCTACGCTCGCTGGGTCTGGCAAAGGTTCGCAAGGTGGCCCCGACACTGAAGCTTGAGGATGGCAGCAAACCCGCCGTGGACCTGCGTACACTGCAAGGCGTGATTGCACACCGCTATGAAATTCTGGCTAGATACACAGGACTGATGAAGCGAGCCTGCCTGGAAGAAGTGTCTCGTATCAGTGGAAAAACCGAGAGCCCAGTCAATGTGGAAGCACTGAAGTCAGCGGTGCACTGGCTTGGGCGTGGTGAAGAGACCTTGGCCCCTGCTGAGCGTGAGCGAATCAATAATGCCTTGTCCCAGACGGAGTCGCTTTCGGTTCTGGTTCAGATGCGTCATGAACTTGTTAAATTGTGGGAAAGCTCAAGTGCGAGCAGCGAGCAACTGTTGCATGACTTGCAAGCCTGGTGCCACCGCGCCCAGCAAAGCGGCAACCAGAGTCTTCAGGAGTTTGCGCTCAGGCTGCGCCGTTATGCGGCATGATCGATCAACTCAATACGTATCAGCGTGATGCGGTCACGCATGACGATGGACATGCGCTTATTCTTGCTGGTGCTGGTAGTGGAAAGACAAGAGTTCTGACCACCCGGATTGTGTGGCTGATTCAGCAAAAGCTGGTCAGTCCGCACGCCATTCTTGCCGTCACTTTCACCAATAAAGCTGCACGGGAAATGAAGGCCCGTATTTCGACAATGCTGCCGATCAACATCGGTGGCATGTGGGTGGGTACGTTTCACGGTCTATGCAACCGGATGTTACGTGCCCACTACCGGGATGCCAACCTACCGCAGACATTTCAGATCCTCGATAACACCGATCAGCTTGCGGCTATCAAGCGTGTACTCAAAGCCGGTGGTTTTGATGAGGAAAAATTTCCCGCACGTGATGTGTTGCGCTTCATCGCTGCTCGTAAGGAAGAGGGACTACGACCAGATTTTGTGGTCGTCAAGGATCCGTACTCCGCCAGGATGGTCGAGATCTATCGACAGTATGAGGCGCAGTGTCAGCGCGAAGGTGTTGTTGATTTCGCAGAACTTTTGTTGAGCTTCTGGAACAGCACGCTCTGATCCGGCAGCATTATCAACAACGGTTTTTACACATTCTGGTCGATGAGTTTCAGGATACCAACCGCCTTCAGTACCGCTGGCTTGAATGTCTGACAGGGCCATCCAGTCACGTATTTGCTGTGGGTGATGATGATCAGTCAATCTATGCATTTCGTGGCGCCCGTGTCGGCAATATGGCTGACTTCGAGCGTGATTATGCGCAAGGCCGGGTGATTC
>CAZBIN010000282.1:0-3601 GCA_964491995.1 uncultured Orrella sp. | reverse complement strand
CGCTTCCGGTGCGCTGGTATTCTTCATCGGCAATGATGTAGTTCTTGACCAGCTCGCGCCAGCTGATGAAAGCCGCGGCCAGTCCGTTCAACCAAAAGGAAGCGATGTCGGTTCGAGGGTCTGGTCCGTGTATCTTGCCGTCGGAATCAACCCGCTGGCCGTCCTTGACCCACACACCCCACATGTCCATTTCGTTGCGCTGATCAGGGTGTATCTTGTACCCGCAATGCGGGCAGACCAGCCGAACCGACTCCCCCGCTTCTACGACGTTGGGGGCTTTGCGATCCCACTCCAGCATGTCGAATTTGGCTTCAAAATACTCATCGCAGGAAGGACACGGCCAGTAGCGTCGTCGTCGGTCACCGCGGTTGTACAGGCCCAGGATGCCATTGGCCGGGGGCGCTTCGTGCTTCGTTTGCGGGATGTATTTCGGGTCGGTGATGGGCTTGGAAGGCGATGATTCAGCCAGAGTCATGGCGAACGAGCCGAACGTCGTGGTACGCTTGCTGGCAAGGTCGAATGGCGCGCCATCCCCTCCGATGTCGTCGTCCATCCGATCATAGTCAGTCAGCGCCACCCGGGCAATCGGACGGCCTGCAAACTCCGTGACCGACGGGTGCGACATGGTAAGCATGATGCCGCTGTCGTACAGCTTGTCAAACTTGTTATCGGCATCACGCTTTTTCAGCAGGCGGGAACCGACATCCTTGCTGTCGCGGTGCAGCCTATCGACCCTTCGCATTGAAAAGTCACGTGCTGCCCCTTTCGTCGGGGAGTAGATAATCATATCCATCGGATCGACAGCAACGCTGTAGGCCAACCAGTTGAGAATCAAGCCCTGGGTCTTTCCCGATTGAGCGGGACCTACGAACACGCAGGCTTTCTTGTCGCGGGCGGCCAGCGTGTCCATCGGTTCGACCATGTACCACGCGGTCGAGTTCCGGTACGGCCCAATGTATGCGCCTGGGTTGTTCAGGTAGACGTACTTTTCCGCTGCTTCAGAGACCGTCAACCTTTCGGGCGGTCGCAGACCCTCCGCATATTTGCAGACGATTTCACCGAAAGAATTAAAGTGTTTCTTCTTCGTCTTCAGGCGTTCCTGCGTCTTTCCACTCGCCTTCTGTTCTGCTTGGATCATTCTTAAATCGCTCGATAAGTGATGTTGCTAGGTCATTCAGCACACCGTCAGTCAAACCTCGTATGATATCCCTCTGCTGGTCGGTCAGCGTCGTCTGGCGTTCAACCTGATCCTGCATGAGTAATATCGACATGCGCAGCGTCTTGAATAGTTCGCTTAGCTTTTCAATAATGTAGGTTGTACGCCACAAGTCTCCCTGGTCTTCTTCAAACTTCAGACGGGCGTGCTGACCCGCCCAAAACTCTTTAGTCAGGCTGGGTGGCAAGTCCTTGGGCGACATCTTCTTGATGGCTTCCGAGATATCCCCTTGAGGGGCTACCAGGTAGGCTGCTGCATCGGCCAGCTTGTATATCGGATAGCCCATCCGCGTGCCGCACGGCTCCAGATTGCGAATCCGTCGGGCAACCTCCCGATTGTCGCTGTCAAAGATCGTGCTCAGCTGGGACAGGCTGCACCCCTCGTAGAGAATGGCGCGGCTCTCATCGTCGTTCAGCTTAGCGCCAAGGCCTGCTGCCGACGGCTTACCTGCCGGTTTGCCTGATGGTTTACGCATCGTCGCTTTCCTTTTCTTGTTTCAACGACTCCGTGTTGTCGTCAAGCGCACGCAAACCGCGTTCGCGCTGAATTTGAAAAAACCGCTCATGGACGACACGATCAATGACGATCATGCTCCCCAGCTTGTAGGTCGTCACGGGAAACCGGCCTTCCGTAACGGCTTTATAGGCCGATCTCAACGTAAGACCATACTGGCCGTGCACATCCTTCAGCGGTACCCAATCTTTTTCGTTCATGCCAGTCGCTCGAATCCCCGTATCTTAAAATGCAGTCAAACTTAGTCAGTGACCAATTCGCACCGTGTTTCACACCCGTTTAGCGGCTTTCGGTTCCGTCATACAACAGCATGTGGACTTCACTTGCAAGCGCTAAAGTGCGATCTGGTGCTATATGTGTCACTTTACCACATTATCTCGATTTTTGCGGATTTCCTTCAAGTACCGGAAAAGTGCTTCCTGCATATCCGCTTTTTCCCGCAGCGCCTTGACCACCAATTCGTCAATGGTGCCTTTCGTGATGAGGTGGTGCAGGACGACCAGCTCTTTCTGTCCCTGCCGGTCAAGTCGCCCGACGGTTTGCTGGTACAGCTCCAGCGACCACGGGATATCGAAGAAAACGAGGTGGTGGCCCCCATATTGCAGGTTGAGCCCGTGCCCTGCGGATGCGGGGTGGATCAGCAGCATCGGGATTTTGCCTTTGTTCCACTGCACGACCGCCTTGCCTGCCTTGTCCATCACCACCGCGTCAGGGAAGGCCTCTTTCAGGCGGGCCAGGGAGGACTGGAACCAGTAGGCAACCAGGAGGGGCTGGCCCTGCGCTTCCTCAACGACCTGCTGAAGTTCTTCTATCTTCTGGTTGTGAATCGGGTGTGCGTTCTTCTCATCGTCGTAGAGCGACCCGCTGGCAAGCTGCAACAGCTTACTGGACAGCGCGGCAGCCGTCTCCGCTTCAATCACCGTGCCGTCGTCCAGCTCAACCACGTAGTCCCGCTCGAACTGCTTGTAGAGGTCTTTCTGCTCAGGAGTGAGCGTGACGTAGCGCGGGTTGAAAACCGGATCGCGCATGTCGAGATAGTCCTCTTTCTTCAAGGTTAAACAGATGTCGCTGATCTTGGCCGCGATCTCCTTGTCGGCATCAGGTCGCAGTCGGTAAGAAAAGCCGTTGTAGTCCTTGATGAAGTACCGGTCTCGGTAGTGCGTAATGCGCTGACCAAGGCGTTTTCCGCCATCCAGGAGGTACATCTGAGCAAACAGGTGTTCATAGGACTCGGCAGCCGGTGTGGCCGTCAGCTGGTGCATTCGCTTGATATAAGGACGTACTGCCGTCAGCGCCTTGAACCTGCGGGTTTTACTGTCCTTGAACGCACTGGACTCATCAATGATGACGCAATCATAAGGCCAGTCGCGCCCCCAGGCTTCTACGAGGAACTGAATCTGCTCCCGGTTAATGAAGTGGATGCAGGCAGGGTTGCGGGCTGACGCTTCGCGGATTTCCTTTCTCGACGCGGTGCGTCTGGCTTTGTCGATCTTGTCTTTGTTCAGTTTGACAAACTCGTTAATCACCTCGCGGGTGGCCGCAGCGTCGAGTTCAGGGTCAAGGCCTCTCTTGATGGCTTCCTCCCTGGCCGCGGCAACGATGGGGGCGCGGGCAACCTGTCCGGCCTTGCGCACGGCTTCTTTCAGGTCTTCATCCCGTATGTGCGCCCATTGCAGGCAGGCGGTGTGTTCCCACTGCCGTATATCCGTCGGCCATGTCTGGTTGACCACGCGTAGCGGGCCGATTACCAGGCACTTCTCGAACTCAAAATTGTCGATGAGGTCAGACAGGAGCGTCAGGCTGATGATCGTTTTTCCGAGGCCCATATCGACGAACAACGCGCTGAACGGGTTTTCCTTCAGGAAGGGGAGG
>CAZBIN010000281.1:0-3630 GCA_964491995.1 uncultured Orrella sp. | reverse complement strand
AGCCGTCGAGTTTGGGCGTGGAAGGATAGCGCGGACGGCATCGCCGTTCATTTCGATCAGTTGGGCCTCGAAGTCCGCTCAGACCCTACCGAAGATGGTGCGCAGCCTGCCGATGGCGTCACCATCGAAGACCTTGCTGCGGCCATGTGTCGGCAGAGAATCGCCAAACCCAAGCCCGCTTCGCCTGTGTCGAGTGCGGTTTCGAGGAAAACGCCGATTGGGTCGGTGCAATCAATATCTTAGCGGCAGGGCATGCCGTGTTGGCCTGTGGAGGAACGGTGCAGTCGGGCCGTCCAGCGAAGCAGGAACCCGCCGAAGCGACTACGCAGGAGTTTGCTCTTGTTTAGCGCCGTAGGAAGCGCCTTCAGGTGCGCGAGGATGTCAATGTGTGGAATTCGAGGCAAGCGTTGCAGAGTTCGAGTAAAAACTTTTTTGAGTTGAGTTTTTTGTTGGGTTGTTGGTAAACCCTATTTTTTGGGGACATTGCATGAGCACAGAGGTCGATTGCAGTGCAAGCTATCTGATTGCCGCAGCGCAGATGGTTTCAGGCGACAACGTTGCGGACAATCTGCAGCAGGCAGCGCAACTGATCGCCCAGGCTGCCCGCGATGGTGCCTTGCTGGTTGGATTGCCGGAGTATTTCTGTTTGCTCAATGCAGACGAGACCGCCAAGGTTCGCATCGCCGAAGTTGAGGGCGAGGGACCCATCCAGGAGTTTCTCAAGGAGTCTGCAGCCAGATACGGTGTCTGGATCTCTGGTGGTACCTTGCCGATCCGCAGCAGTGTGCCGGGCAAGGTGTACAACGCCAGTTTTCTTTATGGACCGGATGGCACTCAGGTTGCTCGCTACGACAAGATTCATCTGTTTAACTATACCGGTGACAATGAAAGCTTTGATGAGGGTCGCACAATACAGGCTGGCAATACCCCGGTGCGTCTGGACTGTGCGCTAGGCAGCATCGGCCTGTCTGTTTGCTACGATCTGCGGTTTCCTGAGCTATATCGGTTGATGTTGCCAGTGGACTTGATTTTGGTGCCTTCAGCCTTCACATACACAACAGGTCAGGCGCACTGGGAAACACTGCTCAAAGCGCGAGCGATCGAGAACCAGTGCTATGTGCTTGCGCCTGCCCAGGGCGGGTTGCATCCTCATGGACGTAAAACGTGGGGTCATTCGGTTCTTGTAGACCCTTGGGGTGAGATCATTGCGCAACTGGACCAGGGTCCGGGTCTTGTCATGGGACAATTGAGCCATGCGCGGATACGCGATGTCAGGCGGGCACTGCCTGCCCTTCATAACAGAACCATAGGAAACGAGTAAATTTCATGAGTCTTGTCATTACCGATCCCATGCAGTGTGCCGATTCGCTGCTTATGCAGCCTTGGGGGCTGACCCAGACCGATCTTGATCGAGCCATGGGGGAGATATTTCGCCATCAAGTCGATTACGCGGATCTGTACTTTCAGTACACTCGCAGCGAAGGCTGGAGTCTTGAGGAGGGTATTGTCAAGACAGGCAGTTTTTCCATCAGTCAGGGTGTTGGCGTTCGTGCAATCTCGGGAGAAAAGACCGCCTTTGCCTATTCAGATGCGTTGTCTGCGTCAGCTTTGGGTGAAAGTGCACGCGCCGTGCGCGAGATTGCCCGCTCAGGGCAGTCGCGTCATGCGGCAATCGGTTCTGATCTGCTGGTGCCTTCAAGCCGGCTCTATGAGGGACTGGATCCCGTTGCATCACTACCGGCCGAGAAAAAGGTGCAGTTGCTCGAGCGCATCGAACGCATGGCCCGGGCCAAAGATTCCCATGTGGTCCAGGTCATGGCGGGTCTGGGCATGGAATATGACGTGGTGATGGTGGTCGCGAGCAATGGCCGCCAGGCAGCCGACATCCGTCCTCTGGTGCGTCTGTCGCTGACGGTGATCGCAGAAAAGGATGGTCGCAGGGAGATGGGTCACGCCGGTGGCGGTGGACGTCATGACCTTGGATACTTTACTGACGAAGTGCTTGAACAGTACGTTGACAGGGCGGTGCACGAGGCACTTGTAAACCTGCAGGCCAGACCAGCGCCAGCAGGTGAAATGACCGTGGTGCTGGGTTCAGGCTGGCCAGGTATTTTGTTGCACGAAGCGGTCGGTCACGGTCTTGAAGGCGACTTCAACCGCAAGGGCTCGAGCACGTTTTCCGGGAGGGTGGGTGAGCGGGTCGCTTCCAAGGGCGTCACAGTGGTCGACGATGGCACTTTGCACGCACGCCGTGGCTCGCTGAATGTTGATGATGAGGGAAACCCGACTCAGTGCAACGTTCTGATTGAGGATGGCATTCTCAAAGGCTATCTTCAAGACAGCATGAACGCCAGACTGATGGGCGTGGCCCCGACCGGTAACGGTCGCCGAGAGTCGTATGCCCATCTGCCGATGCCGCGCATGACCAATACTTACATGCTGGCTGGCCAGCATGATCCCCAGGAAATCATCGGATCGGTCAAGAAAGGTTTGTACGCCGTCAACTTTGGAGGCGGGCAGGTCGACATCACCAGCGGGAAGTTCGTGTTTTCTGCGTCCGAGGCTTATATGATCGAGAATGGCAAGGTGACCTATCCGGTCAAGGGTGCCACATTGATCGGAAGTGGTCCCGAAGCGATGAAGCGGGTGTCCATGATCGGTCACGACATGCAGCTCGACAGTGGTGTCGGGACGTGCGGAAAGGAGGGGCAGAGTGTGCCTGTTGGTGTGGGTATGCCAACCATACGCATGGACGGATTGACGGTCGGTGGCACGGCCTGATCAGCCTT
The DNA here is from genome assembly GCA_964491995.1 of uncultured Orrella sp. Lineage (GTDB taxonomy): Bacteria > Pseudomonadota > Gammaproteobacteria > Burkholderiales > Burkholderiaceae_B > Algicoccus. Next base: position 841 of record CAZBIN010000281.1, on the reverse strand, counting down.
GTCACGTTCGATCTGTTGCATGAAACGGACAAGTTTTGGCGGGATTTTTGAATGATGACCCGGCGCGATAGGTTTTCTATGGTAGATTCGTGATCATGATTTCAAACACAGCGTCCTTCTGGTTTTATTTTTATAGCTTTCCTACCAAACTGGCGGAAGGACGGATGCGTAGTGCCGAATAAAAAGTAAAAAATCCAAAAACCGCCAGCCCAAGCTGGCGGTTTTTTTTTAATCACGACTTTTCCATGAACTTCGCAAGACCAGACAACCGGAGCGCGGAAGTGGCAGCAGGCGGACAACGCAGACTGTCGCACGAATTCAGAGGATTCTTTTCGAGCCTCTGGCGTCCTGCCTGGCGCAACGAATTGAGATCCGCGACGCAGTTAAGCGGGTCAGACCGAACCCAGATTGACTTACCCAAGGAGTGACAAGTGCCACACAATACCGATGACATCCGAATTCGAGAAATCAAGGAGCTTTCGCCACCATCGCACGCCATGCGTGAGTTTCACTGTACCGAGCAGGTCAGTGAACTCGTCCATGAGACTCGTCATGCGTTACACCGCATTCTGCACGGCATGGATGACCGGGTGGCTGTTGTCATCGGCCCATGCTCGATTCACGATCCCCAGGCTGCGCTTGAGTATGCTGACCGTCTGAAAGTTGTACGAGAAAGACTTAAAGACGATATCGAGGTTGTCATGCGAGTTTATTTCGAGAAGCCCAGGACCACCGTTGGCTGGAAGGGGTTGATCAATGATCCGGACCTTGACGGCAGTTTCCAGATCAACAAAGGTTTGCGTCTTGCCCGTCAGTTACTGGTGCAGATTAACGAAAAGGG
>CAZBIN010000280.1:0-3645 GCA_964491995.1 uncultured Orrella sp. | reverse complement strand
CATTGAGTGCACGTCCTTGAACTGTAAAAATCTGTGCGTTGACAGTCAGCAGATCCTTGCGCTCCATGCCAGGGCCGCGTGGGCGCGAACCGACCAGCAGAGCAACATCGGCGTCCTTGAAAGCTTCTTTGGGGTCGCTGTGGGCACTCATGGACTGCAGCAGGGGAAATGCGCAGTCATCAAGCTCCATCATCACGCCTTTGAGAGCTTTTTGAGCTTTCTCGTCAGGGATTTCGAGCAACTGCAAAATGACTGGCTGGTCCTTGCCGAGCATCTCTCCAGACGCAATTCTGAACAGAAGTGCATAGCCGATCTGGCCAGCGGCTCCTGTGACTGCAACGCGCATTGCGGGTTTGGACATATAGAATTCTCCGTTGGTAGCAGTAGTGGATGACAGCCTTCCAGTTTAGCCTTTTTACGAACGACTATTGAATGGTTTTTGGACTGTTCTGCAAAGGCGAAAACATTAGTTAACCACCATCAACGATCGTAGACCAGATTTTAGAGGTCGTCAATATTCTTATATCTTATATAAGACATAAGAGCATGGCGACAAGTCTCCGTTTGTGAAACAATGGAAATCAGGCAAGGCGTGCGTATCAGGTACAAATCGAATACAGGCCCGGCGCCGCGGTGATCCCGGCAGGGCGTGGTAGGCTCGGAGGCAGGATGGCGACCAGATCATTTTCCAGGGTGGCAGCAAGGCGAGAGGGATCTGCCGCTTTTAGTCCCTTGTATCGGCAGATCAGAGATCTTCTGGTGCATGCGCTTGATCAGGGGGAGTGGAAGCCGGGTGAGGTGATTCCTAGTGAGTTCGAGCTCGCTGCCCGTTTTCAGGTGAGCCAGGGGACGGTACGAAAAGCTGTTGATGAACTGGCCGCGGAGCACATTCTGATCCGCCGCCAGGGCAAGGGTACCTTCGTGGCAACACATCAGGAAGCATTGGTGCGTTTCCGGTTCCTGAGGCTGGTTTCCATGCAAGGAAATCTTGCTCCGGGTAAAAGCGAAATTCTCGACTGTAAGCGTGTAAGAGCTAATGCAGAGATGGCTCGTGAACTGGGGCTCCATGCGGGTGAAGGGTTGGTGTTCATCAGGCGACTGCTCAGTTTTTCAGGAAAGCCCGTCGTTGTTGATGACATTTTCCTTCCTGCTGGTCTGTTCAAGGGCTTGAACCTTCAGATGCTGCGAGATAACCAAGGGCCTCTCTACTGGCTCTTTGAGGCCCGCTTTGGGGTTAGTATGGTGCGAGCCGACGAGAAGATCAGAGCAGTGGCTGCATGCGCAGATGTTGCTGGACTGCTCGGCGTCCAAGCCGGAGATCCGGTGCTTAGAGTCGATCGAACTTCGTTTACTTACGGCGATCGTGCGGTAGAATTACGGTACGGTCATTATGTGACTGATGAGTATTTTTATCGTAACTCCTTGAATTAGAATAGTTGTATGTTGATTTGAGTGAAGTCGTCAGATCGGCGAAAATACGTTGTTACAACAACGGCATCTGATCACTCAAATAGCGGTCAGATCTGAACGATTTAAAAATAACCAAGACAGAGGCCATCACATGTCAGATAGTGCTGCCAAACCGCGCCCGCAGTTCAGAAATATCAGCGTCGGTCAACTCCTGAAGTACCGCCTGCCCCTTGCTGGGCGTGTGTCCATCCTGCATCGCATCAGCGGTGCTCTGTTGTTTCTAGCGCTTCCGGTTTTGATTCTGCCGCTTTTCGCCATGAGCATCGTGTCAGAAGCGGGGTTTGAAGCGCTGGCAATGGTGGCTGGCTTTCCGGTCGTCAAACTGATTCTGCTTGTCCTGATCTGGGGTTACTTGCACCATTTCTGTGCGGGCATTCGTTATCTTGTCCTTGACCTGCACATCGGGCTTGACAAGGTTTCTGCTCAAAAGAGCGCAGGCGCTGTGCTGGGTGTCAGCCTGGGTCTGACTTTCGTGTTTGCACTCAAACTGTTCGGAGTCTGGTAAATCATGGCCACCTCAGAAAAAATCGGTACCAAACGGCTTGTTGTCGGGGCCCATTACGGGGCTTTTGACTTCCTCGTGCAGCGAATCACGGCCATCATTCTTGCGGTTTATACGCTGGTGCTTTTGTTCGGCGTACTGTTCATGAGCGGCTTTACCTATCAAGGGTGGGTGTCGCTGTTTACATTTTCGGTTGGCTTCATGCCAGCAGGTCAGATTCTGGCCACTCTGGCATTCTTTTCCCTGATCTGGCACGCGTGGATTGGTGTGCGTGACATCTGGATGGATTACGTCAAGCCTGTTGGCGTGCGGGTGTTGCTGCAAGTGCTCACAATCCTCTGGTTGCTTGGTTCAGCCATTTATTTCATCGTTATTCTCTGGAGTGCTTAGCCGTGGTTGCTGTCAAAAAATCTTTGCCACGCCGCCAGTTTGATGTGGTGGTCGTAGGCGCCGGCGGGTCCGGTATGCGCTGTTCACTGCAACTGGCTCAGGCTGGCCTGTCGGTCGCTGTCTTGTCCAAGGTCTTCCCGACCCGTTCCCATACTGTTGCCGCACAGGGCGGTATCGGTGCCTCTCTGGGTAACATGAGTGAGGATAGCTGGTACTGGCACATGTATGACACCGTCAAAGGATCGGACTGGCTGGGCGATCAGGATGCGATCGAGTTCATGTGTCGTGAGGCGGCAAACGCCGTTTACGAGCTTGAACATTTCGGGATGCCGTTTGACCGTAACCCGGACGGGACGATTTATCAGCGTCCGTTTGGTGGACACACAGCCAATTTCGGTGAAAAGCCGGTGCAGCGTGCCTGTGCTGCAGCCGACCGAACGGGTCACGCTTTGCTGCACACGCTTTATCAGCGGAACGTTGCTGCACGTACACAGTTTTTTGTGGAATGGATGGCTCTGGATCTCTTGCGCAATGAGGACGGTGACGTCGTCGGTGTGACAGCGCTCGAGATGGAAACGGGCGAGATCTACATTCTGGAAGCAAAAACAACAGTACTCGCGACGGGTGGGGCAGGTCGAATCTGGGCCGCATCAACCAATGCCTTCATCAACACGGGCGACGGCCAGGGAATGGCGGCTCGTGCAGGTATCGCTCTGCAGGACATGGAGTTCTGGCAGTTTCACCCAACCGGCGTGGCGGGTGCTGGCGTGTTGATCACCGAGGGCGTGCGAGGTGAGGGTGGCATTCTGCTGAACAAAGACGGCGAGCGCTTCATGGAGCGTTATGCGCCTACCCTCAAGGATCTGGCGCCGCGCGATTTTGTGTCGCGCTCCATGGACCAGGAAATTAAAGAAGGTCGCGGTTGCGGCCCGGATGGCAGCTACGTGGTGCTCAAGCTCGATCACCTCGGTGCTGATGTCATCAATAAGCGCCTGCCGTCGATTCGCGAGATTGCGATCAAGTTTGCGAACGTCGATCCCATCCGTGAGCCAATTCCCGTGGTTCCCACGATTCACTATCAGATGGGTGGCGTTCCGGCCAATTACCACGGTCAGGTCGTGACCTGGGAGAATGGCCAGTCCAAGGTTGTGAACGGTTTGTATGCAATCGGTGAAGTGGCTGCGGTCTCTGTGCACGGTGCGAACCGCCTCGGTACCAACTCACTGCTTGACCTTGTGGTGTTTGGTCGTGCAGCTGGCAACCATATTGTCAATGCACATCTT
>CAZBIN010000279.1:0-3650 GCA_964491995.1 uncultured Orrella sp. | reverse complement strand
GCCTCTCGGGACAGGCACCTTCCGTCCCCTTTTGTATCCATGCAGAATTGGATGAAAAATGCACCAGAATGTCACCCCTTAATTGCCGGGCCTATAGTTCGATGCCAAAAGATACATCGCACTCCAGGTGGGGAGCACCGGTATCGCGAACGACCGCGATGGATTGTCAGGATGTTGTCCGGACGTCTATAATGGGGACGGTCAAGAACCGTCTGGAGTGCATCGTGAGTACAGTGAATTTTTCCAAGACCGAACGCATTGACGTTCGTGCAAGCACACCGGTCAAGCAACTTCTGCAAGAGGCTGCGCGAGCCTGCCATAAGAACGTAAGCGAGTTCCTGCTCGACGCGGGTGTGAATGCGGCTGCGCATACGCTGGCAGATCGTCGCCAGTTCGCACTCGGCGAGGCGCAATGGCAGGCATTCCAGGAAGCGCTGGATAGGCCGGTGCAGGGTAAACCACGTCTGAAGAAGTTGCTGCGTGAGCCCGGAGCGCTGGGTTGAGCAATCGCTACTCACTCGTTCGCAAGCTGCTTGCGACGGATCAAGTCGATGCTTTTGACTGTGGCCAAGTCGCGCTGAACCAGTTTCTGCATCGCTATGCGCTTGTCAAGCAGAAGGCCAACAGTGCACAGACCTACGTCTGCTGCGAGAGTGATATGGTAGTTGGCTTCTACAGTCTCGCCGTTGGTAGCGTTGATCCGGAATCCGCTCCGTCAAGAGTGATGAAAGGGCTGGCGCGTCATCCTGTACCAGTGATGATCCTTGCTCGGCTCGCGGTGGACCAGCGGCATCGACGCAAAGGTCTAGGTCAAGCTTTGCTCAGGGACGCACTGCTTCGCACTGCACAGGCTGCCGACATCGCCGGCATTCGCTGCTTGTTGGTACATGCCAAGGACGATGCCGCGCGGCAGTGGTACGAGTCGTGGGAATTCGAACCCAGCCCGACCGATCCGTACCATCTGCTCCTGATGCTCAAAGATCTCAAGGGTATGTTGAGCTGAGGGTGATCTCAATATCCCGGCACCGACTTTCTTGCGCTACTTATGTCACATCGCTTGCGGATTCGCTACCAGATCAAACAGCGTTACGTGGTTCAGCAATTGGTAAGCAATCCATCGACCGTCCATGGATGCCCCGGGTTTGCCAAGCCCTTAATCGTTGATGGTGAGAAGGAAGAGATTGCAGCCGTACTTTGGGGCTTGTGTGTGGTCAATGCTCATCTGCCAGCCTTGCTTTGAGTCGAAAATGAGGGAAGTTTGAGGCTGCGTTGCGTTATGCTCGAGTCTCGCCCGCAGTGCACACTTCCTTCACACGGCAGGGGTCACAAGTTCGAACCTCGTGCCGCCCACCAAAATTACCAAATAAAATCAAACAGATACAGGCCAAATGGTTGTGATGCTCTGTTTTTCTAGTGCAGTTTAATGCCCTAAAACTGGGCTGCAGTAGAAACTGTACTGTGCACAAAACTAAGTATTTTTAGTGGGAAAGTATTTCGTCTGGATGAATGGGGCGTATTTTGTTCTTGGTCATGTATGTCTGCCTTTCAGTGATAGTCGACGATTTCGACACATTCCGGACCGGATTCGCCCGCAAGGCGTGCCGACGCGACTCGAGCCGGGACACCACCTAAAAACCCTTGGTACTTAAAAACGTCCAGCACGTTTTTTTATCCACTCCCTAGCAGGAAGGGATCCGGCTCACTGAATATCACCATAAATTCATCTCGTTAGCATTCTACGTCACCAACACATACAGTAAAATAGTTCTTGGTTTTAGCCTCTATTTTGGCGCGCCACTCTCAAAATATCCAATCATTTATGCCCGAATACGCCGATCAGTCAGTTGCCATTATTGGCGGTGGACCCGCCGGTCTGATGGCGGCAGAGGTACTGGCACAAAGCGACTATTCTGTCGTCGTTTACGAAGCCAAGCCTTCGTTAGCACGCAAATTTCTCAGAGCCGGCATTGGCGGACTCAACATCACCCACAGCGAAGACTACGCTTTGTTCTGCACCCGCTATGGCCCAGAACAGGCTCGCTTGCAAGTCATTCTGGATCACTTTCCACCACTGGCATTACGAACCTGGGTGGAATCGCTGGGCGTATCGACCTTCGCTGGATCCTCCGGCAAAGTTTTCCCTGAGGGCATGAAAGCCGCGCCATTGCTACGGCTCTGGATTCAACGACTGCGTAGGCTAGGCGTACAGTTCCGACTGCGCCATTGCTGGCAGGGTTGGAACGCAGACGCAAGCTTGCTATTCGACACCCCGAGCGGTTCGATCCAAGCACGTCCGCGTGCAGTACTCCTCGCCCTCGGTGGTGGCAGTTGGCCACAATTGGGATCCGATGCGGCCTGGGTGCCGAGCTTACGCGAAAAGTCCATCCATGTGACACCCCTGCAAAGCGCCAATTGCGGTTTTGACGTCGCCTGGAGCGAGCACCTGCGCGAGCGTCATGCGGGCGCACAACTCAAACCCGTCACCATGCGCTTGACAGACCGGCAAGGCAACACCAGCCAGCGCCGCGGCGAACTCATCATCAGCCAGTACGGCGTGGAAGGCAACCTGATCTACAGCCATTCGCGCAGCCTGCGTGACACGATCCAGACAGAAGGCAGCGCCACTTTCACGCTCGATCTTGCCCCTGATCGGACTGAACAACAAATACTGGCCGCCTTGCGTCACCCCCGTGGCAAGCGCTCTCTGTCCAGTCACTTGAAAGCCAGGCTCAATCTGTCAGGCATCCGCACAGCGTTACTCTGGGAGACTTTGGGCAAAGCCGCTGGCGACGACCTTACCCGACTGGCCCAACAGATCAAAGCACTGCCGATCACTGTGACAGCGCCACGCCCTTTGGCCGAGGCCATCAGCACGGCCGGTGGAGTACACCTGGACGAACTGGATGAGCGCCTGATGCTTAAGTCGCTGCCTGGCGTCTTTCTAGCCGGCGAGATGCTGGACTGGGAGGCACCCACCGGAGGGTACTTGCTGACTGCCTGCCTGGCCCAGGGGCGATGGGCTGGCGCGGGTGTCCAGGCATGGTTAGAGCAGCAGCGATAAGCCAGCAATAAACGAATAGATCAAACGGCCGATCACCCTGTGGTCGTTGGTGATGCGGGCAGGTTAAAGGTGTAACCACCTACATGCTTGATACCGGTGTTTGCTCCTTCATTATGCGAGAGCATTCCGCCCTGAATGAGCAAGGCAACCGGATTGTCATTTCTGCCATCACCTACGCCGAAATGCGTTACGGCCAGATCGGCAAAATGGACATCTTTTTGATCAATTTAACGTTGAGATCGCGACCGATACAGTGATTAATCTGAGCCAAAGGACGTGACCAGCCGCACAAACATGCTCTGTTGAAGGCCACTGCCCTCGGCTTTGGTCCGCAGGGGGCAAAATCCCGGTAGCCTGGGCTCCATCAAAAGCATCAAACCGGTTGATGCAAGTTTTGACATCCTCCCCGGCCTTAAGGCTGGAGATTCCTGCGGCGCTCAGGCGCGGCATGAATCCGCCCCTGAGTCGCTTCGGTGGGTTCCTGCTGCTGACGGCATGACCGCACCGTTCACTTCACAGGCGAACCGGGCGTGTCCCGCCCTTAATATATTGATCGGGCCGACCACATCGGCGTTTTCCTCGAAGCCGC
>CAZBIN010000278.1:0-3665 GCA_964491995.1 uncultured Orrella sp. | reverse complement strand
GGTCGAGGCTTTCAGGACCTTGGTTTCGCCTGAAGCTGTTACCAGTTCGATGCGAACAGTACCGGGTTGGGCAACGACAGCCGATTTTTCACTACCGTAGAAGTCACCTTCCTGCATATGCGACACATGGGTTTTGTTGTCCGCAGTCCAGGCACCCATCTTGTGGGGATGTTTGCGAGCATAGTTCTTGACGGACAAGGGCGCGCGCCGGTCGGAGTTACCTTCACGCAGCACAGGATTCACGGCAGAGCCCTTGACACGGTCGTAACGTGCCTTGACATCTTTCTCGACATCGTTCGATGGGACATCAGGGTAGTCAGGCAGCGGATAGCCCTTGCCCTGCAGTTCCTTGATGGCTGCCTTGAGCTGGGGAATCGATGCCGAGATATTGGGCAGTTTGATGATGTTGGCTTCAGGCTTTTTAGCCAGCTCACCCAGAAAGGACAAATCGTCACTGATGCGCTGCGCGTCACTCAGAAGCTCAGGGAACTGCGCCAGAATACGGCCGGACAAGGAGATGTCGCGGGTTTCCACGTCGATGCCAGCCGAACGCGTGAACGCCTGCACAATAGGCAGTAGCGAGTAGGTTGCAAGCATCGGTGCTTCGTCAGTCAAGGTGTAGATGATCTTGGACATATTGGGTCCTGCTGTCTAAAGTTAAAAAAACGCGCCTGGGCACGTAGCCGTATCTGCACGAACGTCACAACACACATCGCATTGCCCGCCTGGCAGACAAGTTCATGCCGTCGAGTGCGTGCTTCAAAATTTTGTAACAAAACTCGAGGTTAGCACCAGCGATCACCGCCTGCAGCGATCATGTTGCCTCCAGGGTGACTCGTCAAACGCTGAAACCGCCATTGACCCTCGCCCCGTACAAGGGCCTTAATCAATCTCGCTGAAGCGGCGTTCCATCCCACGCATATTGGGCACACCTGAGGCAACGGCCCAACATCAACCTGCCTCCGGAGGCCGGATCCCGACATGAGTCCGCTAACCCGACAAACGTTGATACGGAATACCGCCCTTCTGCCCACCAGAACTCCCAGACAGACACAAAATACCGGTGACAGGTTCTTGTAACAAACGAATTACAAAGAACAACTTGCACCAAACGCTTCCCGGGCATGAGCGCATCCCGAATCGACAGTATCCAATTATTATAGGGTCACACGCTGTAGCCTGCGATTGCGCGTTCATCGCGTTCCTGGCATCTTCCCGATCGAACTCCCTGTCCGACCCAATACTCGAAGATTTTCGCCGCCTTCAATCCGTACGTGTTCTGAGCCTTCGAGCCTTCTGTTGCCGGACAAACGAACCATTTCTGCCAAAACGTCAGCCCATGCTGCCGCACAAAGCACAGTAGCGATCTATTCAAGCGTGGTTGCAGCGCAATAGTGACCGCAAACTGCTACATCACCTGATGGCCACCACGGTATTGACAGCCATGGACGCTGATCCAATGACGAATGTGACGCTTCGCGCATGTCCTCAGGAACGGTGCCCACCAGCGCATTCAGACAAGAAAAAAGGCGCATCAACCCTGTGTTGAAGAAAACCAGATCAAATCCACAAAAAAATCTCCCATCAGGTCCGATCATATCCGCAATTCATCGTATCATTGGTCAAATTCACGTTATTTCATTCGATTCCCTACACACTTAATCCCTTTCCTTTTGTGAGGCGGCGGTCTGGACCTTGTGGTCGATGCCTGCCTCAGTAGACCCTGTCCCCGTCACCGACAAGCTTACAACCTGATGTCACTCGTTCTCGTTCTCGCCCTGCCATTTTTAGGAAGTCTGGTCGCTGCATGTCTGCCCGAAACGGCACGCAAGCTCGAATCCTGGCTGGGCGGCCTGATCGCACTGACCTGCGCCATGCTTCTTGCGACTTACTTTCCGGCGATTTTGCGCGGAGAAGTCATTCGGACAAGCCTGGACTGGATGCCAGAGCATGGCGTGAATCTGATTTTGCGGCTGGACGGATTTACCTGGCTATTCGCGATGATCATCACCATCCTTGGATCGTTGATCTCCCTTTACGCGCGCTACTACATGTCGCCGGCTGACCCGGTCCAGCGATTTTTTGCATTCTTTCTGGCGTTCATGGGGTCGATGCTCGGCGTGGTGGTGGCGGGCAACCTGGTACAGCTCGCCATTTTCTGGGAACTGACCAGCCTGTCTTCGTTCATGCTGATCGCTTACTGGCATCACAGGATCGACGCCCGGCGTGGTGCACGCATGGCATTGACCATCACCGGCGCGGGCGGCCTGTGTCTGCTGGCTGGCATGCTGATGCTGGGTCACGTGGTCGGTAGTTATGATCTTGATGACGTTTACGCCGCTGGTGAGATCATCCGCAGCCATGAGTGGTACACGGCGATCGTGATCCTGGTCGCCTTGGGTGCGCTGACTAAAAGCGCACAGTTTCCGTTTCATATCTGGCTGCCCAATGCAATGGCCGCGCCAACGCCAGTCTCGGCTTACCTGCATTCGGCCACCATGGTCAAAGCCGGTGTGTTTCTGCTGGCACTGCTTTGGCCGGTGCTGTCCGGAACCCTGCAGTGGACAGTCATCCTGGGCACAGCCGGTGCGATCAGCCTGCTTCTGGGGGCGTATGCCGCCACGTTTCAGACCGACATGAAGGGCGTGCTGGCGTACTCGACCATCAGTCATCTGGGTCTGATCACTTTACTGCTGGGCATGGACAGCCCCCTGGCTCTGGTGGCAGCAGTGTTTCACATCATCAACCACGCCACCTTCAAGGCCTCGCTGTTTATGGCGGCGGGGATTGTCGATCACGAAACCGGCACTCGTGACATGCAGCGCCTGTCGGGTCTGGCGCGCAGCATGCCAATTACCGCGACCCTGGCTCTGGTGGCCGCTGCAGCCATGGCGGGTGTGCCACTACTCAACGGTTTTATTTCCAAGGAAATGTTTTTCGCTGAAACGCTCTATGCCGGCCAACATGGCCTGGCTGGCCTGGGCCTGCCGCTGATCGCAGTGGTGGCCGGCACTTTCAGCGTGACCTACTCCCTTCGCTTTATCAAAACGGTCTTCTTCGGCAAAGCAGCCTCGGACCTGCCCAGGGCAGCGCATGAGCCACCCCTGATGATGTTGATCCCCAGCGCCATTCTGGTGCTGACTTGCCTGGTGGTTGGCATCCTGCCGGGCGTTCTGCCAGGGGTTTTTCTGCACTCAGCGGTCAATGCGTTGCTCGGTGACACAACCCCCGAGTACAGTCTGGCTGTCTGGCACGGACTGAACCTTCCTCTGCTGATGAGTTTTGTGGCGCTGATTTGCGGAATCGCAGTGTTTTATCTGTTACAGGACCGTCAGAAGGCTCATCCCGGCAAAGCACCGCTGATACACCGTCTCGACGGGGAACAGGCATTTGAAGCGGTGATGGGTTGGTTTGACCGGTTTGCTGCAAGCGTGCTGACGTGGACGCAGTCGGGCAGGCTTCAAACTCAACTGTTCATTGTCGTGACCGTGACGATTCTGGTGGCGACATTACCGTTGCTGCGCGGACAGTGGATGCAACCCGAGGTCACCACCCCGGCCGAGCCTTTTTTTGCGATGCTTTGGGTCGCTGGCCTCGTATGCGCCATCGGTGCGGCTGCACGGGCCAAGTATCACCGACCTTCAGCTTTGCTACTGTCTGGTGGC
>CAZBIN010000277.1:0-3681 GCA_964491995.1 uncultured Orrella sp. | reverse complement strand
AACCGAACTTCGCACTGGCAGAGTTGCCTGATATGCGTTGAGCGAAACTGCAAGCCCCACTTTCGAGCTTGCGACCAGTAACACACGGCATGTGGCTAACCATAAACCATTGAAACTGCCGTGTTGCGCCTGCCCTACCCGCCTTGATCCTAGCCGCGACCCACAAATGGCATATTGGTTGCCATGATCACCATTGACTGAACGTTGGTTTCGAGCGGAAACCCTGCAATTTGGACAATCGTATCAGCCACGTGATTGACATCCATCCGTGGTTCTACCCTGGTCGAACCATCGGCCTGCAAAATACCCTTTGCCATACGGTCGGTCATCTCGGTCGCGGCATTTCCAATGTCAAGCTGTGTACAGGCGATACGATAGGCACGCGTATCGAGGGAAATAGACTTGGTCAGGCCTGACACAGCATGTTTGGTGGCCGTGTAGGCAATCGAATAAGGACGAGGCACGTGCGCAGAAATCGACCCGTTATTGATGATCCGTCCACCTTGGGGTGATTGCTCTTTCATCAATCGGATGGCTTCACGCGCACAAAAGAACATGCCGTTCAGATTGACGTTGACCACGTCAAGCCAGGTCTCAACCGGCAAGTCTTCAATCGGAACAGCAGGTGCACCACGGCCTGCATTGTTAAACAGCAGGTCTAACCGGCCGAACTGCTTCTTTATCTGCGCAAAGAGCGCCTGCACTTCTGCAAACTGGCTTACGTCAGCAGGCATCGGGTGAAGGTGCTGTGCTGCTTCAGGCAGCATTGCCTTGGTGTCATCGAGCGCCTGGGCGCGTCGCCCCACCAGCACCACGTCCCAGCCAGCTCGCGCCAGCGCCAGTGCACTGGCCCGACCAATGCCAGAACCAGCACCTGTGACAACTGCAATCTTGGTCTCGCTCACAATTTTCCTCCTCGAATCATCATCTTGCAACACTGAGTGATCTGCTATGCTTTGCACCTGTTGTTTTAGCCATTGTACGTAGCAAACAGCGTATGTATGCAAGCGCAAACGCCCTCTGGGAGGCAAGTCTAGCCTGCGCTACGCCTCTCTGTGCATGCAACTGCAAGCTATCCCACACGCTGGCTTTTACCCAAGCCCACACATCAATCACCCTCGTCCATCGGGTCCAAGTCATGAGCACATCCGCCGGTAACGTCTTCCTGGTCACAGCCCCCAGCGGCGCTGGCAAATCGAGTCTTGTCAACGCCTTGCTTGAGCGCGACCCGGGGCTTCAGCTTTCGATTTCCTGCACCACCCGCCCGCCAAGGCCTGGTGAGGTCAACGGCAGAGAGTACTGGTTTGTCAGCCATGCCGAGTTTGAACAGATGCGTCTGCACGACGAGTTACTCGAATGGGCTCAGGTACACGATAATTTTTACGGCACACCCAAAGGACCTCTGGCCGATGCACTCATTAACGGGCGCGACGTGATTCTGGAGATTGACTGGCAAGGAGCGCAGCAGGTCCGCAGGCTCCTGGGACCCGTCACGGGAATATTTATCCTGCCGCCTTCGATGGATGTGCTGGAACAACGACTAAAAGCCCGCGGAAAAGACAGTGAAGCCGTGATTGCCAAGCGCGTAGCGGCTGCAGAAAGTGAAATATCCCACGCACCGGAATTTGAATATGTAATTGTCAATCAAGACTTTAGTGTTGCACTTGGACAAATTGAGCACATCGTCTCAGCTTCGCGCTTGCGCTATGCACGACAAGCCAAAGTCAATCCGGCACTGTTCGCTTCGTTTGGCCTGAATGGCTCTTGAACATCATTTGAAAACAGGGCTGGCCAAGGTCCGGGACAAGCGCGGTGCAGGAGTCCGCGCATAAGGGTATTTCGTGAATTTGTCGAAGGGAAGGTATCATGTACGGTATCGACTTTTTGTCGAATAGTATTTCTACATTTTTACACTGGATTCCACATGGCACGCATCACCGTTGAAGATTGTTTGAACCGAATTCCCAACCGCTTCAAGCTCACGTTGGCGGCAACCTACCGTGCGCGTGAACTGGCCCAGGGACACGCCTCACGCATTGAGAGCAAAGACAAGCCCACAGTCACTGCACTCCGCGAGATTGCGGCTGGCGTCACGGGTCTCGAGATGCTGAGAAAGGTTCCCACCTGATCGGACAATAAGATCATGGGATTTCCGGGGCTACGCTCTGCTTCGTCAGGATTGCTATCAGCAATCAAGGCTGGGTCGCGCTTCGGAAAGCGTTCGGCAGAAAAGCGCGGGGCTGAGCCAGTGGCTGCAGAGTCCCCGGAAGTTCAGGCTGCCGCCAAAGCGTCTGACGCGGCTTCAATTACGCGCTTGCAAGTTCTTATTTCCGAGTATCTTGACCCCAAAGAAGTTGCTCAGGTCAAAGACGCCTATCGTTTTGCAGATCAGGCGCATCTCGGACAGTTCCGCTCGAGTGGCGAGCCTTACATCACCCACCCTATCGCCGTCACTGAAATCTGTGCGGGCTGGAAGCTTGATGCCCAGGCGCTGATGGCTGCCCTGCTGCACGATGTTATGGAAGACCAAGGCGTTGAGAAGTCCGCCTTGGCCGAACAGTTTGGTCCCGAGGTGGCAGAACTGGTCGACGGTCTATCCAAGTTGGACCGACTCGATTTTGCGACCAAAGCGCAGCAGCAAGCCGAGAGTTTTCGTAAGATGCTGCTGGCAATGTCACGTGATCTGCGTGTCATTCTTGTCAAGCTCGCAGATCGTTTGCACAACATGCGAACGCTCGATGCGGTCAGCCCTGACAAAAGACGCAGAATCGCGCGAGAAACACTGGACATTTATGCCCCGATTGCCAATCGCCTGGGCCTGAATGCAATGTTTCGGGAAATGCAGGATTTGTGTTTTGCGGCGATCTATCCCAATCGTTACCAGGTCCTGCACAAGGCTGTTCTGGCTGCCCGCGGCAACCGGCGAGAGGTGCTGACCCGGATTTTTGATTCGGTACGTGCGGCGTTACCTGCTGCAGGCATGGAAGCCGAGGTGACGGGGCGTGAGAAAACGCTCTATGGCGTGTACCGCAAGATGGCAGACCAGAAAAAGAGTTTTTCAGAGGTTCTGGATATTTACGGTTTTCGGGTCATCGTCCACACACTACCGGAGTGCTATCTGGCGCTGGGTATCTTGCATCAGCTTTTCCGACCAGTGCCGGGCAAGTTCAAGGACTATATTGCCATCCCCAAACTCAATGGCTATCAATCCCTGCACACCACCCTGGTCGGTCCTTACGGAACGCCGATCGAATTTCAGTTTCGAACCCACGAGATGCACAGCGTCGCTGAAGAAGGTGTCGCTGCACACTGGATCTACAAAACTGACGAACTCTCGCTCAGCGACATTCAAAAGCGAACCCACGCAGCGATTCAGTCTTTACTCGACATACAAAGCCAGACCGGCGATTCCGGGGAGTTCCTGGAGCATGTCAAGATCGATCTGTTTCCGGATGCAGTCTACGTCTTTACGCCCAATGGCGAAATCATTTCTTTGCCCAGAGGGGCAACGCTGGTCGATTTTGCGTATTCAATCCACACGGATGTCGGCAACCGTGCGGTTGCCAGTAAAGTCAATGGGGAATACGTTCCGTTGCGCACAGAGCTTGCCAGCGGTGATACGGTTGAAATCATCACGTCCGACGCATCCCGACCCAGTGCTCACTGGCTGAATTTTGCGAG
>CAZBIN010000276.1:0-3684 GCA_964491995.1 uncultured Orrella sp. | reverse complement strand
TGATAAAAAGTCAGCATGTTACGCCACGTTTCTAAAGTTGTGTGTAATGGGATGCGGCAAGGCTGCAACAGTGTCGCGCGACTACGAGTATGTTCGCCATGGCACGGTTTCCATTCTGGCCGGCATTGACTTGCACTCCGGTCATATCTTTGCGCGCACGGAGGATCGGCACCGAAGTGTCGAATTCATTGCTCTGCTCAAGGAAATTGATGCGTACTATCCGCCTGAGTCAGTCATACGGCTGGTTCTGGACAATCACTCTTCGCACATCTCAAAGGAGACCATGGCTTATCTGGCCACGCGCCCCGGTCGGTTCGAGTACGTCCACACACCCAAACATGGATCGTGGCTCAATCTGATCGAATGTGCATTCTCGAAGATGGCAAGAACCTTCTTGCGTCACATCCGGGTCGATTCGATCGAGGAGTTGAAAGCCAGAATCATGAAAGGAGTCGAGGAGATGAATCAACAGCCCGTGGTGTTTCGCTGGAACAAATTCGACCTCGGGCTTTCATAATTTGTAATTGTATTAATGAAACGATCTACTAGTCAGCTTAGTTTCCCTCCTCACTGAATCCCTGTCAACACTTTTTACGACGTTTTTTGCTTCGTCGGGGAGAAGTGTTCTCTGAAGGAACTTAAGGAGTCGGACATGCAAGTCGATCCCGGGCGAGTGATCGTCACTCGCTCCCCCCATCGTCGCGTTGGATACATCAACTGCAGTTGGTTTCAGCAGGAAGAAATCCAGTACGAATTGATTAATCAAACGATACACTAGGATGTACTTGATTGAGTCGAACATCAGTGCGACTTGAATGTGTCATGTAACGCCCATGTATCAACTATTTTCGTGCTCAACTATTGCCTTTTCCGTTCCGTTTGGAAAGTATCCTGTAAGCTTTCGTGATTAACAGAGTGTTTTTTGGCAAACGAGACTTGTATGGTGTGTGGTGTGGATAGCCGTCAAAAGACTGATGCGGGCGGGTCAGAGCAGGGAACTGTTCTGATCATAGTGGCCTTTATGCTCGTGTCGCTTCTTGGCTTTGCCGGCTTGACTATTGACTTCGGATATTACTTTGTCCAAAAGTCAAGGCTTCAAGCACTGGTGGATTCTGCAGCATTGGCCTGCGGACAGTTCACTTGCACGAGTGATGGTGTGCCGGATGTGCCAGACAGTCAGTTGCTCGCTCCGCTGGTCGCTAATCAGGCGGTTCCAGGTGTTACGTTTCAGATCAACGCCAGGGTCGCGTGTCCGAATACGGCTGCCAATGACTGCGTCACCGTGAGAGCCACACAAGAATGGAATACGTTCTTTATGAGATTGTTCGCGATTCCGACACTTAAAGTATCCGCTGAAGCAACGGCTGTTGCGGGAGGGGGGGACGACGATGAGGAAGTCGAGAATTTTGCCCTTTATGCACTTGGCCAGAATCTTCTGAATTGGCAAAGCGGAATCGTCTTCGAAGGATCTAATCAGGGCAGGATGACCATTGAAGGTGATGTTGTTTCGGGTGCAGTCGGGCCTAGTTGGTCAGGATCAATCGTCAACAATTTTGATGGATCACTAAACATCTCTGGTAACGTGAACGCCACAGGCGATGTTCTTCGAATTAGTCAATCTCAACTTGATTCAAATGACTTCGAAATTAAACGTTTTGATCCATCTCCTGTAACTGACCCCTGTTCAGGAAAAATCTCGCCACCGAAAGTCGACTCAACCTGCGTGCCAGGACCTGACTGGACCTTTTGTGACCAAAACAATGAAGTCTGGACGGCCAAGCCAAATGTCACCTACTGTAGTTGGCGGATCAATGTTGCCAGACAGAATTGTGAGGTACGGTTACCGCCTGGGGTGTTTGTTGTCAGGGACGGTATACAAGTCGCAGGCTCAGCGAACAATTTCAAGATGATTTCCGAAGGGTCGCTGATCTATGTGCCCAGTTCATCGAATCCGACTAATGTTCAAATACACGCAAACGGCAACAATTTTGAACTGGAACTCAATCCGATGACTTCGGGGCCCTATGCGGGAATCTCTATTTGGAGTGCGGGGACTTCTGGCGTAGATCTTACGATCAATCAGGGTGCTGGAGCGGATTATGTAATCAATGGACTTGTGTATGCGCCAAGCGCTCCAGTCACCATTGGAAAAAATGGCAATGATGGCAATATTGACAAACTTGTCTATTCAGGGGTGCTAGGAAACTCCATTGTTTTGAGAAATAATTACGGCAGGAATAACAACTTCGACCTCCTGGCAGTCTCATCTTCGAATAATGTCTGTGGCGGAGGCGCGTCAGGCGATGACAGTGGAAACGGTGGTGGCGGCGGTTCCGGTAGTAATCGTTTGAGACTAGTGCGCTGATTGATTGGTTCAATTATTCAATATCATTGAATTCCTGGCACGATCCACGCTGACCAGCAAATCCTGAAGTCAAACCCGTTATCGTGGGCTCCTGGCGGATGCAGGCACCCATCCACATGGCCCAGAAGCTCACTTGAAATCAATCCGTCGATTGTCTTGAGGGCTTGATGAAGGCTTTCACTTGCGAAGCGGAATCCGCAGCACAGCCCAGGCACCGACGACCCAGGCCAGCACGAGCACGATTTGCAACCAGGGTTCATCACGCAAGATCCAGATCGACAGGCTGATCATGGCAGTCATGGATCCGATTGCGATCCATCTGACCTTGCGAGGAAGACTGCGATGGCGGACCCAGTCGCGCAGCATCGGCCCCGTCAAACGGTTGGTCAACAACCAGTCATGCACTCGCTGCGATGATCTCGCAAAACACGCCGCAGCGAGCAAGATGAACGGCGTGGTGGGCAAACCCGGCAATGCCACTCCGAGCAAGCCTAGACCCAGCGCTACAAATCCTGCCGTCGCATAGGCAGTTCGCTGCCACATCGGACGGGCTGGACGTTTCATGCCCACAACACGACCCATGACATAGGGTGCCTTGCCAAGGCAATACCCACCATCCAAAGCACGCAGACCAGCGCTGCGACGAAGAATGCCGCACGTGACGCAGGTGTCCGGCCACGCTTTAACGCAAATGATCCCAGGACGATGTATAGCAACAACAGCAGAAGTTTGGAGCCCAGCCAGGCGTGCAGCGTGGGGTGGTATTGCAACAACGCCCACAGACTCACACCAGCCGACAACAAGACCACATCGATCAATACGCTGAGCTTGCGCACGACAGGGCGCATCGGCCAGTGCGCGGAGCATTGAACGCCCACACCACGCGCCACAAACAAGGCAAGACTCAAGCCGACGGCAATCTGGTGCGTGAGCAACAGAAAGGGGTAAAGCCCATGTCATTACACACAAGTCATTCGTCCTGAAGTTCCCGGGCAAATTTGAGTCCGGCTGCAAAGTCGACCACCCGCTGTAATCCGAGCCAGATCGTTTTGACACCCGGTTCGCCATCACCTTTGCGGCCGAGGAATCCACCGAGCGTGGCAATCAGGCGGATCACCTCATTGAGTTTAGGGGGTGACTTGGGCACTTTCTTGCGATTTAGAATGTATGCGGCCTGCCATTCGTCTTTTTCAAACAGCAGAGCTGCATCCAGATCCGGACAGGTTCTGCCCAGACGCATCAGTCGCGCAATGCGCCACGCCACCACCATGAACAAGGCCAGTGCCCGCTCCAGTCGATTCACGGTACTCAGCTGTAAA
>CAZBIN010000275.1:0-3687 GCA_964491995.1 uncultured Orrella sp. | reverse complement strand
GCAAGCGTGCACACGGCTCAACCCGGACGGCTGGCTATTGCTTGAGATTGGTCACGAACAGGAAAATTTTGAGCAGGCGTTTGCGCACTTGAATCCTATCTGGCTGTCAACCCAAGGCGCGGACAACCAGATCATGCTCATTGCGGGTCGGGATCTGGGATCGTGATTAAAGCCAGTGCACTGAATCTTCGACGTGGTACCAAAGTTTTGATAGAAGATGCCGAGTTTGTCGTGCATCCGGGTGAGCGAGTGGGTCTGATCGGACGAAATGGTTGTGGAAAATCGTCGCTGTTTGCCTCGATGCGTGGCCAACTGGATCTCGATCAGGGCAATCTGGATATTCCTTCAGCCTGGCGAATGGCGTGGGTTGAACAATCGATTGATGACCTGGACCGCCCTGCGCGTGAGTACGTCATTGACGGCGACCGGTTGCTGCGTGATCTCCAGCAAAAAAGAGCCCAAACGCAGGACGGGCAGGCAATTGCCGATCTCGAAACCCGGCTGATCGATGCGGGTGCATGGCAGGCAAACTCCCGCGCGGAGTCACTGCTCTCAGGACTGGGATTCAAACCCGAGCAGTGGCTCAGTCCGGTGGGTTCGTTTTCTGGCGGCTGGCAGATGCGGTTAAGCCTGGCACGCGCCCTGATGGCGCCTTCCGATCTGTTGCTTCTTGATGAACCCACCAACCACCTTGACCTCGATGCCATGCTCTGGCTAGAGCGCTGGCTCGCCGGTTACGATGGGACCGTCGTGATCATTTCGCACGACGTTGAATTCATTGACTCGGTCTGCAATGTCATTCTCCACATCGAGAACCAGCGAATCGAACGATATCGAGGCGACTATCAATCGTTTCTCGGCCAGCGCGCTGAAAAAATCCGTCAGACGGATATCGCGATCGAGCGCCAGGGCCGGGAAGCAGCACGTTTGCAGCAATTTATTGACCGATTCAAAGCCAAGGCATCCAAAGCCAAGCAAGCTCAGAGTCGAGTCAAGGCGCTGGCGCGCATGCAGACACTTGCACCGCTTCGCAGCGAGGCTGATATCAGCATCTACATTCCAACGCCAGAACATGCACCCAACTTGCTATTAAGGCTTAAAGGTGTCAGCGCTGGCTACACAAAAGAAGATGGCCAGGTTCACACCATCCTCGATTCAGTCGACCTTCGTATTGAAGCGGGAAGTCGCATCGGTGTACTCGGTGTCAACGGTGCAGGCAAATCAACACTGGTCAAAGTCATTGCCGCTGAACTTGCCCCCTTGGCGGGCGAACGTCTGGAAGGCAAAGGCTTGAAGATTGGCTACTTTGCACAGCAACAGATGGACATTCTCGACCCTCTGGCCAGCCCACTGCTGCAATTGAAACGCATTGCACCTCAATCTCGCGAACAGGATCTCAGAAACTATCTCGCCCAGTTCGGATTCACGGGTGACAAAGTCATGGGCGAAGTCGGTCCATTTTCCGGCGGTGAAAAAGCTCGCCTTGCCTTGGCATTGATCGTATGGCACCGGCCAAACCTGCTGGTGCTTGACGAACCCACCAACCATCTGGATGTACAGACCCGCGAATCACTCACGACTGCCCTTGCAGAGTACGAGGGGAGCTTGTTACTGGTCTCCCACGACCGTCACCTCCTTCGCACCAGTGTTGATCAATTCTGGATTGTTGCCAACGGAAGTGTGACAGCTTTTGAAGGGGATCTGGAAGACTATCGTCAACACACCTTGCAGATGAATCCCCAGCAGACTTCGGGCGTCTCTGATCAGGCCTCCGGGGCTGACCGCAAGCAGCAACGACGTGAACAGGCACAGATACGTCAGCAACTCGGCAACCTTCGCAAGCCGCTACAAACCAGACTTAACAAGATCGAGGCTCAAATGTTAGAAATTAGCCAACGTCTTGCTACGCTTGATGCTCAAATGCAAGATCCTGACTTTTATGGTGCAGGCGACTCGAATCAGCGCCAAAAAATGCTCAAGGATCACGGCCAGTGGAGCCGAGACCACGAATCGCTCGAGCAACAGTGGCTTGAAGTCGTCGAGCAGATCGAAGAACTCGAGACCAGCATCAACAAGGCGTAAAGGTTTTTATGGCAAGATCCCATTCACTGGCGTAGAGGCCGTCAGCCTGATGGCTGAAGGTCCGCTAGCTTAGAACTGTCAGCTTTGCAATACCAAGTGCCAGGGTCTTGGGGCCCACTTCAGAGAAGTTGATCTGCGCCTGAGCATCCAGACCGGCTCCTGATACAGAAACCACGGTTCCTTCGCCAAATCGCGAATGCGCTACACGCAAGCCAGCTCTATAACGAACACCACCCACTTCCACACCGCCACTGGCACTCCTGGTGCTGGAGAACCCGCCAGAAAATCCGCCTGCGGATCCTTTTGAACCAGCCGAAGAACCGACATTGACTGAGAGATCCGTCCAGGCGTCGTCAACACCGCGTGCTGACAACCATTTCAAGTGCTTCTCAGGGATTTCATCAAGAAACCGCGATGGTCGACTATAACGAACCTGTCCATGCAGCATTCGGCTCTGTGCCAGACTCATGTAGAGTCGCTGCCGGGCTCGAGTGATAGCAACGTACATCAAACGCCGCTCTTCCTGCAGACCATCAGGTTCATTGACGCTGTTCTCATGAGGGAAAAGTCCATCCTCGAGTCCTGTGAGAAACACCGCATCAAATTCCAGCCCCTTAGAAGAGTGCACTGTCATCAACTGAACGGCATCAGTGCCATCGTCGGCCTGTGCATCACCCGACTCAAGGGACGCGTGAGCAAGAAAAGCAACTAACGGCGCGAGCGTCTGATCGGTTGCTCCTTGCACGCTGTGCGGGGTGACACCAGCGGGAAGTCCGGCAAAAGACTGTTCAATTTCAAAAACCTTGGCGGCCGTGACAAGCTCTTCAAGGTTTTCGAGTCTCTCGGACCCGTCGCGCTGGGTTTGATAGAAAACTCTAAGCCCACTGACCTGAATCATCTCGTCGACAAGCTCTGACAATGGCAAAGCTTTTGATGCCTCCGCCATCTTATGGATCAAAGCACAAAACTGCGCAAGTGAGCTGCCCGCCTTGCCTGAAACTCTGGCCACGGCCTGTGCGAGGCTGGTGTCGAAAGCCCTGGCCTGATCCGTCAGACTCTCAATCGAGCGAGCACCAATCCCTCTGGCAGGAAAGTTCACGACACGCAAAAACGAATTATCGTCGTCAATGCTGGCAATGAGTCTCAAGTATGCAAGCGCATGTTTGATCTCCTGCCGCTCAAAAAACCTCAGACCGCCATAAACACGGTAAGGCACTCCAGCAGTGAACAATGCATGTTCAATCACACGCGACTGGGCGTTGCTGCGGTAAAGAACGGCAATGTCAGACCGTGCCATTCCGTCACGAATCAGTGCCCGGATTTCTTCGATCACCCACTGTGCTTCTGCATGATCAGAACCTATCTCGATCACACGTATCAGCTCGCCTTCGCCTTGATCGGTCCACAGGTTCTTTCCAAGACGCTGGCTGTTGTTTGCAATCAACGCGTTGGCAGCATCCAGAATATGGCCGTAGGACCGGTAATTCTGCTCAAGCTTAAACTGCTTAGCCTCCTGGTAGTCCTTAAGGAAGTTTAGAATATTCTCAATCCTCGCCCTGATCGCCGCGGTGCTTCTCAATTTTGTCTTTGTTTCCTATGACGTCA
>CAZBIN010000274.1:0-3698 GCA_964491995.1 uncultured Orrella sp. | reverse complement strand
TCGCGCTCGGCCTGCTGTTTGACAAGGCCGGAACCCGGGACGACCATGGCTTGTTTGACATTGGAGGCCACACGCTTGCCACGGGCGACATCGGCTGCGGCACGTAGATCTTCGATGCGAGAATTGGTACAGGATCCGATAAACACCCTGTCAATCTTGATGGATGTAATCGGCATGTTTGGCTCAAGACCCATGTATTGAAGCGCACGTTCCATGCCGCTGCGGCGCATGGCATCCTTCTCTTTCTCTGGATCGGGTACGCGCGCGTCAACTGGCAGCACCATCTCGGGCGACGTGCCCCAGGTGACCTGCGGTTTGATTTCCCGGGCATCAATCTCGACCACGCGATCGAAATGCGCCCCCTCGTCAGAGTGCAGCGTTCGCCAGTAAGCCACGGCAGCATCCCATGCCGCACCCGTGGGCGAGAACGGCCGTCCACGGAAATACTCGATGGTTTTATCGTCAACCGCAACCATGCCTGAGCGGGCACCGGCCTCAATCGCCATATTGCATACGGTCATGCGGCCCTCGACCGTCAGGTCACGAATAGTGCTGCCGCCGAACTCGATCGCATAACCGGTTCCACCCGCTGTTCCAATCACGCCGATGATGTGCAATACGACATCTTTGCCGGTGCAACCGACAGGCAGCTTACCCTCGACTTTAATCAGCAGGTTCTTGCTCTTTTTAGCGAGCAGTGTCTGGGTTGCCAGTACATGCTCGACCTCAGAGGTGCCGATACCGTGGGCCAGCGCACCAATCGCACCGTGGGTACTGGTATGCGAGTCACCGCAAACCACGGTCATGCCAGGCAGTGTGGCACCTTGCTCAGGTCCGATCACGTGCACGATACCTTGGCGCAGATCGTTCATCTTGAACTCGATCACACCGTACTTTTCGCAGTTCTGGTCCAGCGTATCGACCTGCAGCTTGGAGATTGGATCGTCAATGCCCCCTGCACGGTTGATTGTTGGCACGTTGTGATCGGCCACCGCCAGGTTGGCGCTCACCCGCCAAGGCTTGCGCCCGGCCAGCTCCAGACCTTCAAAGGCCTGGGGACTGGTCACCTCATGCAGCAAGTGCCTGTCGATGTAAAGGATGGCGGTGCCATCTTCTTCCTGATGCACGACGTGCGCATCCCAGAGCTTGTCATAAAGTGTTCGTTTCATTGTGATGTAACCGATGAAGATTGCGTCATTAAGGTTTGTTTTTATTACGTTTTATGTCACTCAGTTCTGTTTGCCGAGTTCGTTGTTCTTTAGTTGTCGCCTGACGTCACCGCCAGGCGCATTGACTGCGTCGCATACGACCGG
This sequence comes from uncultured Orrella sp., assembly GCA_964491995.1. Taxonomy (GTDB): domain Bacteria; phylum Pseudomonadota; class Gammaproteobacteria; order Burkholderiales; family Burkholderiaceae_B; genus Algicoccus. The sequence continues at coordinate 2,385 of CAZBIN010000274.1, read as the reverse complement.
TCGGCACGCAGTCTTGACTGGCGATTGAATGGCGATCAAGCGCGGTCGAACTTGTGTACCGAGCCTAATGCGTGTGATCGGACACGTATTAGTTGAAAGTCCGGGAGGAAATGTTGTTTCGTCCCGACTTGTAGCCCTGGCAGCCGAGCACCATCGCATTCAGACCAACCGCGATGTAGCCTTTTGATCGATGCGTCATTGTCAAAGCACTCGACCAAAGCACGTCACCAAACACCTTCGTCGCAGTACCCTGCCGCAAACCTCTGACAGGTTTTTTTGATTATGCCACAGGGCAACTCCCAGCCTGCGAGAGTCCCCCAGGTGCACGCCCGTGCGAGATCCATCCTGCTTCCGTCAACTGGGCAGCACCAGCACGATCGCAGCCGGGTCTACGCGAGCCGTGACGGCTTGCCCTGGGATCAATGTCTCTTGTACACCGAATCCAACCAGTCGGACGTCCTGACCAAGTTCGACCGAGACTTCAGAATAGCCACGGTCTGATGAGATGCGCACGGCATGACCTGTCAGCGTGTTGCGTGTTGAAATGTTTGATGGGTTTGCATCTGACTGGCATATCCGATCAGAATCCCTTTCACCCGCTGTTTCAGAGGTGGGATCCAAACCCACCGTCACCTTCACACCCGGATCCTCTGCTTGAACCCGCACCGCAGTGGCTTTACACATCGCAATAACCGTCTGGCCTGGCGCGAGCCCCAGCAACTGCATGCTTTCGCTGGTGATGTTCGAGTGAACAATCTGCCGATCAGGCAGTACCAGGCTCACACAGACCATCGGACCTTGTTCAGAAATCGCCTCAACCGTACACGGCAGCTGATTGCGCATGCTGGTTCGCAAGCCCAGCAGCGTCAAACTCAATGCGCGCGGTGCGTTGTGGCCATCACCGCCCGGCCTCTGAAGCTCACCCACGTCGGGGTGTAGTTGTTCAAGCACTCGGACGCGGGCCTGCACCAGCAGATCGTAGGCTCTGAGCACCTGACGCCCTGCCTGCGTGAGGCTGGCACCGCCTCCGCCACTGCCGCCGGTGCTAGCCTGCACAACCGGTTGACCGGCCAGGTTGCCCAGCGTCTCAATGGCCTGCCACGCCGCCTTGTAACTGACGCCCACCTCACGCGCAGCCCCGGATATCGAACCCAGCGCATCGACATTGCGCAAGACATCCATCCGGCGATCCGAGACGTGGTGTCCCAGCACAGAATTCAAATCCAGTTTGGCAAATGACGACATGGTGCAGCTTTCCTGATATGTACACTACAATCGCTATTCAAAAATAGAATAACGGTGCAAAGTTATGCAAAAACACAGCGTCTGTGCCGCTCTGCTCGCTGGGTATGTTGTCGCTTGCAGCGCAAGCGCAGGCTCATTAAACGTTGCCGTTGCCTCGAACTTTACCGCGCCGATGCAGGAGATCGCCCAGGCGTTTGAGAAAAAGACGGGGCATTCTCTTGCGCTCTCGTTCGGGTCGACGGGCAAGTTCTACGCCCAGATCCGTCAGGCAGCGCCCTTTGACGTGTTGTTTGCTGCCGATGACGTCACGCCCGCGCGTATCGGCAAGGAAGGACTTGGGGTTGAGGCCAGTCGCTTGACCTACGCCATCGGCACACTGGTGCTCTGGAGTACACAGCCCGGACTCGCGGATGACGGCCCAGCGGTTCTGGCAAGTGACCGCTTCACGCGCCTGGCCATCGCCCAACCGGAACTCGCACCCTACGGCGCAGCAGCCAGACAGGCCCTGGAGCATCTCGGACTGTTTGCCAAATTAAAGCCCAGACTCGTCATGGGTTCAAATATCTCGCAGACTTATCAGTTTGTCGCGACCCGCAACGCCCAACTGGGGTTTGTCGCTATGTCCCAGGTCTACTCGGAAGGCCGCCTCAGGCAAGGTTCCGCCTGGATCGTTCCTGCGGCATTCCATCAGCCTATCCGTCAGGACGCCATTATCCTGACTGCAGGCCAGACTAACCCGATCGCCGTCGAGCTGATGGAGTTCATGCAGTCTGCCCGGGTCCGACAGATCCTTGAGTCCTACGGTTACCAACAGTGATGTTCATGGCATTCGATGATCCCGTCTGGCAAGTGGTCTGGCTGACGATCAAGCTCTCTTCGCTGACGACCCTCTTGCTGCTGATCATCGCCACCCCCCTGGCATGGTGGTTAAGCCAGACTCGCTCATGGCTACACGCGCCTGTTAGTGCGATCGTGACGCTGCCACTGGTTCTGCCGCCTACCGTTCTGGGGTTCTACCTGTTGCTCATGATGGGTCCCGACGGCCCCCTTGGGCAGCTGACCACCGCTATAGGCATCGGCCCTTTATCGTTTACCTTCAGTGGCCTGCTCATTGGCTCGATTGTCTTCTCACTGCCATTC
>CAZBIN010000273.1:0-3743 GCA_964491995.1 uncultured Orrella sp. | reverse complement strand
GATGGTGGCTTTGGAAAGCGCAATGGCGTTGGGGACGGCTTGAAGATTGCCTGACATCAGGACGACGTCGGCCGCTTCCATCGCAACGTCCGTGCCGGTTCCCACGGCCAGTCCGACATCGGCTTGCGCCAGCGCTGGTGCATCATTGATGCCGTCCCCGATGAATGCGACGCAGCCATGGCTCGCCTGAAGACGTTTGATCGCATCGACTTTGCCTTCGGGCAGGACTTGTGCCACTACCTCGTCAATTCCCAGCCGGGTTGCAATTGCCCGGGCAGTGCGTTCATTGTCGCCAGTGATCATGGCGACTTTGAGCCCCAGACGGTGCATGGCTTCAATGGCAGCAGGTGTACTTTCCTTGACAGGGTCTGACACCGCAATGATGGCGCAAAGCTGGCCATCAATTGCCGCGTACAAGGGCGATTTGCCTTCGCTGGACAAGCGAGCCGCAGTTGTGTCGAACACATCAGTTTCAATGCCTAGCGAGTCCATAAAATGCTTTGCACCGACCTCCACTTTGTGGGAAGTGTCAGGGTGATTCATTAGACTGTCTGTCGCCGCTGGCCCGACTGACGGATCGGGTCCGGGTTTGTCGGCAGCGTTAGCTGCCTCATGGGTCGCCAGACGAACCTGGGCACGAACACCCAGTCCCGTCAGGGATTCGAATGCGTGTATCTGCGCGGGTTCAATGCCCTCATCCGTGGCTGCCTGCACAATGGCACGCGCAATCGGGTGTTCGGAGCGGGACTCCACGGCGGCTACAAAGGCAAGCGCCATGCGGCGATCCCGAGTGCTGATGGTTTCCATGTCGGTGAGTACGGGCCTGCCTTGAGTCAGTGTTCCCGTCTTGTCGACCGCGACCACGGCGGCATCACGCAGTTGCTGCAAAGCCTGCCCTTTGCGGAACAGGATCCCCATCTCGGCACCGCGACCCGTACCCACCATGATCGATGTCGGGGTTGCAAGCCCCATCGCACAAGGGCAGGCGATGATCAGGACGGCGACGGCATTGACCAGCGCGTAGGTCAGTGCTGGCTCCGGTCCCAGAGCCAGCCAGACCAGAAATGTGACAAGCGCAGCCCCCATGACAGCGGGTACAAACCACAGAGTGACACGATCAACCATCGCCTGAATGGGTAATTTCGTGGCTTGCGCCTGTTCGACCATACGGATAATCTGCGAGAGCACCATGTCCTGTCCGATGGCGCTGGCGCGCACCGTCAGGGCTCCTTTCTGATTCACTGTGGCACCCACCACTTTAGAGCCAACTGATTTCTGCACAGGGATGGGTTCGCCCGTGATCATCGACTCATCCACGTAGCTGCTGCCTTCGACGACGTCTGCGTCGACGGCAATGCGCTCACCTGGTCGAATCTCGATCAGATCACCAGTCTGAACCTGATCAATCGGTATGTCGGTGAAATGATTGTTTCGCCTGACGCGTGCGGTACGTGGTTGCAGTCCTACCAGACGCTTGATCGCCTCGGACGTCCGGCCTTTTGCGCGCGCCTCCAGAAATCTGCCCAGCAAGATCAGCGTCACAATGACTGCGGCAGCTTCGTAGTACACGTTGACCGTGCCTGCCGGCAGCAGTCCGGGCAAGAATGTCGCCACCACAGAAAATCCATAGGCTGACAGAGTCCCGAGTGCGACCAGAGAGTTCATGTCGGGTGCCAGATGGGAGAGCGCGGGGAGTCCTTTAATGTAAAACATCCTGCCAGGTCCGCTCAGCACCAGCGTGGTGAGCACAAACTGAATCAACCAGCTGGTCTGCAGTCCAATGGATTGCGCAATCCAGTGATGGAATCCCGGGATCATATGAGACCCCATCTCTAGCACAAACACAGGTAATGTGAGGGTTGCCGCAATTGTCAGCTGACGGCTCAGGTCTTTGATCTCCTGGGCTTTTCGTGCAGATGTCTTGGCATCGTCCTGGTCTTTTGTGCGCGCAAGACGAGCCTCGTAGCCAATTTTTCTGACCGCGTGGATCAGCGCCTGCGGATCTGCCTGGCCATTAACATGGGCTCGTTCCGTGGCAAGATTGACCGATGCCAGCGTGACCCCGGGCACTTTCAGCAGTGCCTTCTCAACCCGGGCAACGCAGGATGCGCAGGTCATGCCTTCGATGTCAAGGTCAATGCTCTCTGGCACCACCTGATAGCCCATTTTCTCAATCGTTTGCACGATGCGCTGATGGTCAACGTCGGCTTGCGCCCGGATCGTGGCTTTTTCTGTGGCCAGATTGACAGACACTGACCGAATGCCGTCAATTTTTCCGAGGGCCTTCTCGACCCGGGCAACGCAGGACGCGCAGGTCATGCCTTCAATGCCTAGCGAGACAGTCTGGATCTCATCGGGTTTTGAGTTGGGCCTTTCTGGCGAGATGTTCTGCTGTTTTGCCGTGTCAGATGGGTTTCTTGTCTGGTTCATCTGATTGCGCGAGAAACCCCGGGCTTTAACCCGGGGAGGGATAGCGCGGCACCTGCAACGTGCCCTGTTCCCGCAGCTCCTTTCGAAATAGCTATCCTTGAGTAGCCGTAGCCGTAGCCGTCGCTACGCTGACGCCATGTGTTGCATGATTTGTTCGCGCGCCCTTGGTCAAGTAAGTGTGGCTTGACTGTCTGCCGCTTTGGCAGACAGCACAATTGCAATGAACGCTTCAGTTCGTGAGCTTAAACCTTTCTATTCGAGTATGCCGCAGAGCCCATGTTGCCTGTACGTTGTCATGTCCAGCCAGAGCCTCAAAACGGCGCCGCAAAGCACCAGTGATGGCGATGACGCCAGACTGTAAATTCGCCGGTCGCAGGCTCGCACACGTTAAATCGCTGTTTCAGATTAAGATCTCTTGTCTGTACTTGCTGATGTTTCGGCGTTTTGGGAGATCATGCTGCTTGCTTTCAAGCCCATGAAGGCGATCTCGAGGGCGGAGTCACTCAAACGGAGTTAATGCCATGATGGAGCTGGACGCGCGAACGTTGATCTATACAGTGGGTGCGCTGGCTGTCTTGTCGACACTCATCTTGCTGATGATGAGTCGATTTTTCCCGGAGAAGATTCAGGGACTGAACCACTGGAGTCTGGGCACCCTTTCTCTGATTGTCGCGTCTGCACTGATCCGGCGCAGAGATGAAATTCCAGACTGGCTTTCGATTGTAGTGGGCAACAGTCTGGTCATTGCCGGTCTGCTGTTATTCATATCTTCCTTGATGTGCTTTTATCGGCGCGAGCCCCTCAGATGGCGCGTCTACTTGATCGTCGGACTGCCGCTGGCTTCAATGATGGTCTGGTTTACCTATGGCGTAACGTCATTTCAGGCTCGGTTGATGGTGATGGCTGCAGCACAAGCGGTGCTGTTTTCAATCCTTTGTGCAATTCCCCTCAGAGCAGGCAAATTTCGCTCTGGTGAGTGGGTGTTTTCGCTGGCTTTTGCGTTTGCAGCGATCGTGTCTGCGGTCAGGTTTTTCTCGACCCTCATCGATGCGAATGCTCCACAACATCTGCTTGACGGCGGTTTGCTTCAGGTGGTGTATCTGGCCTCATTCAGTTTGACGCTGCTCGTGGGTACGATAGGATTCATTTTGCTCGCCAACGAGAACCTGCGTGAACAACTGGAATACCTTGCCACGTACGATTCGCTCTCACAGGTGCTCAACCGCAGAGCTTTCTTTGAGCGGGCGCAGGCCCTGCTTGTACAGGGACAGAACGATGGCGAACCCGTGGCGGTGCTGCTGATCGACATTGAT
>CAZBIN010000272.1:0-3745 GCA_964491995.1 uncultured Orrella sp. | reverse complement strand
TTCGGGGGCATCGGTGCGCTGTTCGGCTACGAGATCGACCTGCTTGTCACCCCCGATCCGCTGTACAAGCCCGGCCTGCATTTCGAGCCAGTGTTCGACTACGAGCAGGTGCTGGTGGTTGCGGGCGGTCACCCTTTTGCGCAAGAGGCCTATTTGAAGCCTGCGCAGCTTGCCGACGTCACGCTGATTACCTACCCGGTCAGCCCCGAGCGACTGGACGTCTACACACAGTTCCTCGCGCCCGCGGGCATTGCGCCGCGCCGTCACAAGACCATCGAAACCACAGACATCATGCTGCAGATGGTGGCCAGCGGCCGCGGGGTGGCGGCATTGCCGCGCTGGCTTGCGCTCGAGTACGCCGAGAAGATCAACGTGGTGCCTGTGCAGCTTGGCCAGCACGGTATCGCCAAGCAGATTCACCTGGGGATACGCGAGCAGGACAGGGACACGGACTACGTGCGGGCTTTCATTGAGTTTGCGCGGGGTGTTCAGGTGTAGCGTTCTTGAAGTGGTTCCGGGAACGTTTTGCGCTCCAATCGCTGCCACTGCGAGAACAGCGCGATCCGGCAGCCACCCTCCTTCACTGACTCCATGTCGCACAGCAAGGACATTGCCAGCGCATCAGCAAGTCACATCACGAGGTCGGCTGGAGCATGCACGCATCGACGATGAAGGTACCGTTGGAACACATTCAATGCCGGAGATGGTTCATGTCGAAGCGATAGGAGAACGTGCCCGCTGCATCACGAATTCCCGGCGCGTCTGTCAACAGGTGGCAACATCGGGTTCCCTTCACACCACCGACGATCAAGACTCCCTATCCATGGAATAAAAAATCCCAATGGAGCTTGTAACATTCGTTACATGTCGATACTCCCTTGACTGGATCAGTGCTGCAGTGATTCAAGGTGTTAGAAACCGTGTTTCCGCAAGCGCATCGTTCAGGATTTTTTCCACTACGGTTCGACCCTTGCGTCGATCCCCTTTCAAGCAACACGAGGTCGTTTGTCGATGTCTTCTCTTTTTTCGCCGTTCCAGCTTAAAGATACGGTTTTGCGCAACCGCGTAGCGGTCGCTCCTATGTGCCAGTACAGTGCGCAGGATGGTTTCACAAGCCAATGGCACGAGGTTCACTACCCGGGTATGGCCCGAGGTGGTGCTGGCCTGGTCATTGTCGAAGCAACCGCTGTTTCTCCTGAAGGCCGTATTTCTCCGAAGTGCACGGGTCTCTGGGATGATGCGCACGTCGAAGGCATGGCCAGAATCGCTGCCAGTATCAAAGCGGCTGGTGCCGTGCCGGGCATCCAGATTGCCCATGCTGGCCGCAAAGCCAGTGCACAGGCGCCATGGCTCGGCGATGATCACATCCCTGAGGATGATCCTCAGGCCTGGCAGACGCTTGCGCCATCAGCCATCGCATTCGGAGCCAACCTGCCTCGCGTTCCGAAGGCGATGAGCATCGCGGATATTGAACGGGTACGTCAGAACTTCGTCGATGCCGCGCGCCGAGCACTCGATGCAGGATTTGAATGGCTGGAGTTGCATTTTGCGCATGGTTACCTGGCTCAGAGCTTTTTGTCGCCACACTCGAACCAACGCACCGACCGCTATGGTGGCAGTTTCGAGAATCGGTCCAGATTTATGTTGGAAACTCTGGCCGCCGTACGGTCCGTCTGGCCTGAGCGCCTGCCACTGACTGCGCGTATGGGCGTGATCGAATACGACGGCAACGATGAGCAAACCGTGCAGGAATCCATCGAACTGACTCGCCAGATGCGAGCCGGAGGTCTTGATCTTCTGAGCACAACGGTGAACTTCGTGATTCCTCAAACCAACATTCCGTGGTCAACACCCGCATTCCTGGCGCCGATTGCACAACGGATTCGCCAGGAAACAGGGATCGCCGTGGCCTCAAGCTGGGGAATTGATGACCCTGTGATCGCACAGCGTGCTGTGGATGAGAAACAGATGGATCTTGTCATGATCGGCCGGGCTCATCTTGCCAATCCGCACTACACGTATGCGATGGCACAAGCCCTCGGTCATGCGATGCCAACCGAGCTCCTGCCCATACAATATGGGCACTGGCTGGCGCGTTACCAAGGCGCTGCGAGCTCGTCCCGGGCCGCTAGCAACTGACGGGCTCTACCGTCGTGCCATGTCAGCGTGGACCCACACTGGCATGGCTATCACGCCATGAGATATCCGACCTGAAAGTCTCATGACGAGCGCTTTGTACCAGGTCCTTTCACTGACGCCGCTAGGACCATTGGTCCCCTGGCCATCTGAGCAACACCTGCACAATCCCCCGCACAATGCCTGCATCAAGCCTGAACACCGTCGGAACATCAGATTTTGCACACAGATCAGAAAAACTCCAATTTCTATTTTTTTCTAATAAATAATATTTTTTACTGCTAATTGTTATTTTTTACGAATAATATATGTCAATGGACACCATTGACAAAAAATTGGTCGAACTTCTTTCCGAAGATTCCAAACGCTCGCTTGCCGATATGGGTGCGATCGTCGGATTGTCCGCCTCGAGCGTTAACGAGCGGGTCAGGCGACTCACAGAGTCCGGCGTCATCCGGCGTTTCACGGTCGAGCTTGATCCGGTTGCCATGGGGGTGCCCACGCTGGTGTTTATCTGGGTCGCTCTGCGTGAAAACACAGACGAAACCTTCTTCAAACACTTTGCGACCACGCACCCGATGATTCTGGAATGCCACCATGTCACAGGTGGCTGGTCGTATCTGATCAAGATCCGTGTCGGTCACACTCGCGAGATTGAAGCATTCCTGGAGGAACTCAAGGGACATCAGTTTCTCGGTCGTAGTGAAACCGTCATTGCACTCTCCTCTGCTGTGCCCGGAAGTTTTGTGCGCAAGGCCGTCTGATGATGGATCTCGCACTCTTTGGCAAAAGCTTGCTGCTGGGTCTGGCGATTGCAGCACCACTGGGCCCGATTGGGACACTATGCATCAACCGGACCCTGGAAAAAGGCTTTGCAGCGGGTGTCTCAGGCGGATTAGGCACGGCGCTGGCAGATGCACTTTACGCGGCTCTGGCTGCAATCGGATTCGCTGCGTTCTCTGTCTGGCTGAGCGTCCTTGACACCCCTCTGCGCCTCATCGGTGGTGCATTCATGCTTTGGCTGGGTTTCAGAAGTTTCAAGAGCCAGCCCTCATCCGGCGCAGCAAAGGTGTCAGCCCGAGACATCCTGGGCACCATGGCGGCAACTTTCACACTGACCGTCGTCAACCCGATGACCATTCTGTCTTTCACCGCGCTATTTGCCGGACTGGGACTTGCTGCCAGCGCCAGCGGCACGCACGCGCTGCTGGTTGTCGCAGGCGTGTTTACCGGTTCCATGCTGTGGTGGATCATCCTCAGCGCTGGCATCTCGATTGCCAGACATCGTATGCCGGGCAAACTCGCAGTGTGGATCTCGCGCGTTTCCGGAATACTGCTACTGGCATTTGGACTGTGGGCACTGGTGACAGCTTTGATCTAGCCTGCTGAGTCAACTGCTCATTGCGTTGAGTCACTCTTCCGTATTACGGCCGTGTTTTCTGGGGTCAGTCGAATGCACTACGGTGTCCCCAGGTGCGACATGGATCCGTTAGACTGGTGCGAAAGGTTGAGAAATCCAGCGGGAGAATGCAATGTCTTGGGGATCGGTCGGCAGGAGACTGTTTTTGATGGTGGGCTTGGTCCTCGCCTTGACCGCTGGAGGGACAGC
>CAZBIN010000271.1:0-3779 GCA_964491995.1 uncultured Orrella sp. | reverse complement strand
TGAGTTCAGAGGCGCAAACCGTTGGTTGCCAGTGCCCGCGCCGCCTCGTCCGTCGGCAATCCGGTATGTGCCCGCAACGTGCCACGCCATGCGGATCATCAGACCCCCGTAGTGTCCCCAGTCGGCTGGCCACCAAGGCTGGCTGTCAGTCATCAAAGCATGCAGATCTTTCTTGACGGACTGAAGATCAAGCTTCTGAAATTCCTTGGCATAGTCAAAGTCTTCACCAAGCGGGTTGGTCTTGGTGTCATGTTGGTGCAGAATATCCAGGTTCAGAGATGCTGGCCACCATTCCATGTTTGAGTTGCCAGAAGCTGTGTTCCCGCCATGCATGACCGGGCACTTTCCAGCAGATGCTTGTGTTGTCTTGTTGTCCATGGATGATGGCTCCCAATGTTTGATTTTCGGATCGCACTCAGCACGAGTTTGATTTTTGCGCAACGGTAGGGACACTTTCGCCCCGGAACAGTTCTTGAAAGAAGTGTTTGTCAGACCAGTTGCCTATTCTCACTATACGGGAGTCATATGATGCCAACAACATGGCTTGAAGAATAAAATGGAACCTCGCGATCTCGAGTTGCTGGTCACTCGTACCATGCCGTTTGGTAAGTACAAGGGGCGATTGATGGCAGATTTGCCCGGTCACTACCTGAACTGGTTTGCTCGCAACGGCTTTCCGAAAGGGGAGATTGGGCGGCTGCTTGCGTTGATGCAGGAGATTGATCATAACGGGCTCAAGTCACTGCTTGACCGCTTGCGTCAGTCGCCGCGGTCATGACGTTGAAGGCTCTGGCAATCGCTGTTTCTCTGAAGCGATAAGCATCATGCAACGATTGTCCTGGTGTCGCCTTTACAAACTGCCCGCGTAACTCCGGGCTTGATTTTCATGAGTCGGCAAGCCTAGCCACTGGCATTGGCTTACCATTGACTAAAGCGCTTTCCAACGATCCAGCCGGCAATCATGTTTCGATGAATGTCCAGAGGGCCTCCAGCGGTCGAGTAACTGCGTACATACCGGTAGCGACCCTCTCCACACCAAGGTCTTTGAGGAAGCCTGTGCAGCCCATGATCTGGATCGCTTCATCACAGACGTTTTTTGCCGTCTCATTACCAAACACTTTCAATATTGGAAACTCTTTGGGGTCAGGCCACCCATTCGTGTTGTCGAAAGTGTCAGCGAGCATCCATCTGGGTGCATGAAGATGGGTGGGATGGGTCGAGTCCTTGCGTTGGGATCGCTCCCTGACATACGAGCAGTTTATGGTTCAGGCATGCAAGGCTCAACGGCTGGGGTGGGGTCTCGATGACGGTTTCATGAACAGGGCAGTGACCGCTCTGGCAGTACCGGTGCCTGCAGTGCCCCTAGCAGGAGACGCTGGTCCTGCCAATGAGGCAGGGGGTAAGGAAACCGAGTATGTGTGCAGTGCCACCATGTTTCGGCATCAGTATTCAAGCGCTGTTCTTTCTGATCTGGCAGGCGCCCTGATGTCAGTTGCACAACGGACGGGGCGCTTGGTCTACGGCTCTGCTTGATCGGCCGAACCTCCTGAAAGCCGACAAAAGGGGCCTGGACGGTCAGACGCCCGGGAATTCGTTGTACAATTTCGGCTGTCATTGGGGAGTAGCCTCTCTCGTTTGTCGAGAGGCTTGTGCCAACACACTTGCCTACACAAAGGCATGGCACAAGCGGTTTAAACATCTGGCAAGACCTTTGATCATGTCGCCTTCCAGGGTCGGAGGGGTGGTGTGGTCATTCGTCTTCTCCGGCCAGGTACTCGTCAATGGAAGCATTTCTCATCTCCACCGGCATTGTGGCTCTAGCCGAAGTCGGTGACAAAACTCAACTTCTGGCCTTCATCCTGGCCGCCAAGTTTCGCAAACCGTGGCCGATCATTGCTGGCATTCTCGTTGCCACGTTAGCCAACCATGGATTTGCTGGTGCGCTCGGAACCTGGATTACGACGCTGGTCGATCCGCAGGCGTTACGCTGGATTCTGGGCCTTTCGTTTATTGCGATGGCGGTGTGGATATTGGTGCCCGACAAAATCGATGCCGATGAAGGTTCTATCGCTCGCTACGGCGTTTTTGGCACAACACTCATTGCTTTTTTTCTTGCAGAAATGGGCGATAAAACCCAGATTGCGACGGTCGCACTTGCGGCTCAGTACGATGCGTTTTTCGCGGTTGTCGCGGGTACCACGCTTGGCATGATGATCGCCAATGTGCCCGCGGTGTTGCTCGGTGATCGGATTGCCAACAAGGTGCCTGTGGGTCTGGTCCACATTATTGCCGCCTGTATTTTTGCTGTGCTCGGGGTGCTGACCTTGTTAGGAGCGGGCGAGTCGCTGGGCTTTTGATCGGGATAGGGGACGGCGATTAGCCGTCCCCTGCCACCCCACCTGGCAGGCGGGTCTGCATCAGGCGACTCGAGAACTTGAGGTCATGTGATCTGTGATCAGCTTGTATGGGATTTCATATTTGCTGAAGAAGCGCCAAGGCGCCAGCCAGATTGATGGCAAGTCCGACGGACAGCTTCAGAGGATGCTTCTGTACAGCGTTTTGTAAGGTTTGCATGCTGATGTCCTTTGTTTGCCGACAATCGCCTGAACACACTGTCATCAAGATGATGTTTGAACAAGTGCCAGAGCTTTTGTCTTTGAGTGACAAGGAATCCGTATTATTGATCGTAAATGAGAATTATTCCATTTGTTTTTATTGAAGCCCACCATTGATTGGCGCTATCGAGCAAGGTGCTATGTTCAACCCGGGTTTCCGGCTGTCGTGCACAGTGTCGTGATTACAAAGACGGTTTGCCGGTCTTTCGAGCCTGTCTGGTGAGCTCACCAATGATCCCGCACTGAGTGGTTGACAGTCTGCCGTCGCAACTTTCTCGGAGTGACTCAAGTTGTATCTTGAGTTTATTGAGTTCATCACAAGCCCTGCCGTTTGGGGCGGGGAGAGATAGCGCGGGCGGCGTAGCCGTCCTTGGGATTCAGTGGGGTGTCTGCTGCGGTTCAATGGACTGGCGCACGATGGAAATCGGTCACCGCCACAAGATGATGCCAAGTCAGACGGCGACCACAGCACGCCCTTCCAGTATCGCTTCTGGATGTCTGGCCGCTCCTGGCGCAGCAGGCGGCTCGAGACGCCTTTGAGGCTGTTCACAAGGTTTGAGACGGCCACCTTTGCCGGATATTGCACCAACAGGTGGACATGATCGCCCTCATCATCCATCTCGATCAGTTGCGCCTCGAAGTCGGCGCAGGTCTTGGCGAAGATGGTGCGCAGGCGGCTGATGGCGTCGCCATCGAACACTCTGCGGCGATATTTCGTCACAAAGACCCGATGGACATGCATGTTAAAAACGCAGTCTCTTCCGAGCCGAATGTCGTTGTTTTCCCTCGCTAACTAAATTATAATTAGTCTGTGAAGCGTCTTCAAACCTACAAGCACGAGCTACAGCCCAACGGCCAACAGCAGCGCCTCATGCGCCGGGTCGTGTCGGTTCGTGTTTAACAAGGCGCTGGCGTTGCAGAAGGAACGCTACGAGCAAGGGGAGAAAAAGCTCGGCTACGCCGGGTTGTACAAGTTGCTTACCATGAGCCGCAAGACCAAATTCAGCAACAACTGGAAGAAGGCCAAAGCCAAAGTCACAAAGCTGCACCAGAAGATCGGCAACACCCGGCGCGACTTCCTGCACAAGACCACGACCACGACCACGATCAGCCAAAACCACGCGATGGTGTGTATCGAGGACTTGCAGGTACGGAATATGTCCA
>CAZBIN010000270.1:0-3794 GCA_964491995.1 uncultured Orrella sp. | reverse complement strand
TGTCTATTGTCTGGCATGACTGGTCCAACAGAGGTCCAATCATCACGATCGAATTTGAGTCAGCAAGCGGCCTGGAAGTCGGTAAAACCCAGATCAAGTACAAGGACGTGGTCGTTGGGATGGTCACTGGCATCCGTTTAAGTGAAGCGGGCGAGATCGTGATGGTTGACGCTGAACTTAGTGTCAATGCCAAAGGACTGGCAAATGAAGGCACACAGTTCTGGGTAGTCAAGCCTACGATCGGTCTAAGTGGTGTGACGGGCCTTTCAACCTTGTTGTCCGGCGTTTACATCAATGCTGACACCAAAAGTCTACTTGGTGATGGGCGAAAAAAGCTGCAATTCATTGGACTGGAGCAAGCCCCGGCAATATCCAGTAACCGACCGGGATCGTCCTTTAGTCTTCGGTCCGAAACGCTGGGTTCGCTAGGGCCGGGCGCTCCGATCTACTATCTGAACATTCCAGTAGGTGTGGTCACCAAATACCAGCTTGATGATAGTGGCAGTCACGTCGACATAGATCTTTTTGTGAACGCGCCTTACGACAAATACGTTGGGGGCCATACCCGGTTCTGGAATGAAAGCGGCATCTACGTCAATGTTGGTGCAGACGGTTTGACTGTTTCTACGGAATCGATCGCCACTATTCTGGCAGGTGGTCTGGCCTTTGCAAACTTTGGACCACCGATCAGTATTACGCCTGGGCATCAGTTCAGTTTGTACGAGAACCGAGTCGCAGCCAGTGCAGTACCCATTGGCGTTGCCGTGCCCATCACGATGAGTTTCTATCAGTCCACAAAAGGGCTTGAAACAGGTGCTCCCATGACTTTTCAAGGGGTCGAGATAGGCACAGTCACTGCAGCCGACCTGGACTTTGATGTTTACAAAGGTGAGTTTTTTACAAAAGTCCAAGCCACGCTTTATCCTGCGCGGCTCGGTGCCGTGTTTCAAACAATGCAACGGTTCAATCAAAGTCCCGAACAAGCCACACAGTCACTGGCTGCTCTGGTCAGACGTGGTTTGCGAGCGGAGCTGAAATCCGCGAACCTGCTGACCGGTAGTCTTTATGTGTCCCTGGCTATTGCTCGCGATGCAGCGCCCCTCAAGGACCTGGTCGTCAAGACACCCTTGGAGCTGCCAACTATTGTCACACCTGGCTTCGATGATATACAGAGAGATATTGCCTCAGTTGTGGCAAGCATCAACAAGATTTCTTTTGAACAACTAGGTGTTGAGCTGAGTGGCTCATTGACCGAGATTACAGAGCTCACTAAAACCTTGAACAATACACTCAGCCCTGCGTTTGTCACTACGCTTACCGACCTCCAGAAAACTCTCGACAAGGTCAATGGCTTCATGGAATCCAGCGATGTATTGCCGGGGCAGCTAGATGCGAGTCTAAAAGAGATAGACAAGGCCGTTCGCGCCACCAAATCACTCGTCGATGAGCTAAGCGCTCGGCCCAACTCGATTATTTTTGGGGTGCCGACCCAATCTTATTCACGCGAAACACTAGGAGCAACGCCTTGAGAATCCAGGCATTCATATTGTCAGTCCTGAGTGGCGCACTGATGGTGGGCTGCAGTACCAGCACAAGCACCATACACTACGATCTGAACGCCGCTGCAGCAAGTCCGGTCCAGACGAACAATGTAGACAACTCATTCATCCAGTATCGACTGGCAAGTGTCATCATTCCAGAACAGATCGACATCACATCCCTGGTCGTTCGTCAGGCTAACGACAGTTTGCTCGTGTTGTCACACGATCGATGGGTGGGCTCACTGAATCAGGTCATGCAAGCAGCTTTGTCTGCGACGTTGACTGAAGAACTTGGCATGCCGCCATTGCCTGGCAGCATGACCGCGATCACCAGTACCGATGGTGTGGCTGATCTCATTGTCGATGTCAGACAGTTCGAGATGCAGCCAGCCAAACAAGCAACCCTCGGTGCGCTATGGCAAGTCAACTTCCAGAATGTGCCGCGTGCTTCAATCACATGCTATTCCCTGCTGGGACAACCGGTTGTGCCTGGCGTCGAGGCACTGGTGTCGGCCCAACAGGTCAACGTACAGCAACTTGGCAAGCAGATTGCAGCAGCTATCCGCACAGGACAAGTCCCTGTGTCTGGTAAATGCCAGATTGGCAAAGCCTAACTTGACATTTCGGCCGTGCCATGTCATTTGAACAAGTGAACTTTGTCTTGGCCATGGCGGCAGCCACCGCATTTGCCGTCACTGACTTCATGGCAGTGGTTCATCGGTGAGTCGTTTTTTCTCGGCAATTGTGCTTGGTGTCATCACCGCTGTCGGCGGTCGCACCATTCGCGACCGCATTCTGGATGTGCCAGTGTTCTGGTCGGCCGATTTGTTTTATGTTCGGATCGCCGTACTGGCCAGCATCGTGACCTTCATTTCTCTGAGTTTCTTCTCTCGACCACAGATTCACGAGGCCATGCTTTATGTTGACGGGCTGGGCGCTGAACGACTCATACACGCCCGTCTGGGCGATGAGTCTCTGGTAATCAGGCTCGACGCCAGCAAATCCTGGCCACAGATCGGTGACACTGTCAGTTTAAAAGTGCCCGACACAAAAAAGCACTGGTTCGACGCTGCGACCGGGCGTCGACTGGCCCGCGTTTAGACATCTTGCCATCACCTTTGATCTGCATTGAACATACCTTCTGATCGGCTTCAGTTTGAAATTTTTCAGTTTGGCGTCTCACTTCGGGAGAATCATGAATCTTGTACACTGGCCCTACCCTAAATGGATTGCACACCGCGGCGCCGGGCTCATCGCCCCGGAGAACACCCTGGCCGCCTTCCGACGAGGGTTTGATGCGGGATACCGGATGTTCGAGTGCGACGCCAAACTGACCTCGGATGGTGAAGTCATCTTGCTGCACGATGCCACACTGGATCGCACCACCAGTGGCCGGGGACTGGCCAGCCAGATTGACTGGCCTGACGTGCAGTGTCTTGATGCAGGCAGCTGGCACAGCCCCCGGTACGCTGGCGAACCTGTCGCGACGTTAAAGCGGTTAAGTAGATTCTGTCAGGCAAATGACTGTCTGCTCAATATCGAGATCAAACCGGTACCTGGCTTTGAAGCCGTAACAGGGGAAAGCATTGCAAAGCTTGCGGCCGAACTTTGGCGCAATGCCGCCGTCAAGCCGCTACTAAGCTCGTTCAGTTCAGTGGCTCTGAAATCGGCCCGGACTGCCGCGCCTTCGCTTTATCGAGGGTTACTCATGCACCAGCTCACACCCGAGTGGCAACAGGAGGCGCAACAGGTCGACTGTCAGGCCTTGATTTGCAACTACCAGATCCTGAGTGCAGAAATGATTCGACAGATTCACGCGTTGGGGCTGCGCTGCGTGTCTTACACTGTGAATGACCACGCCGTGGCCAAGGGATGGCTCGAAGCAGGCATCGACGGCATCATCACCGACGAGATCGACGTGTTTGACCCGGCTTAGCTGTTTGAGCGCATGAGTACCTCGACGTTGATTGCTTAGCCTGACTGTCATCGACAGCATTTTTCCTGATTAAGTGAGCGATCTTCTCACTATTGGTCCGAAGTTTCCTTCAGATCGCGCCAGGTTTTGGTGGTCCGGCCCATTACCGATTTGAGACACACGCCAGCGCAGCTTCACTTTCTTGAACTGCCACTGTCGCCGACGTGTGTAATACTCATCTGAAATGGCTTGTACGGTCTGGGAGTGCAGGCCCAGTTCTTTGCCCGCCCCTTTGGTGTAGGGCTGCATGCCGTACGATGAGAAAAACTGTCGCTTTC
>CAZBIN010000269.1:0-3820 GCA_964491995.1 uncultured Orrella sp. | reverse complement strand
AGGCCAAACCGGGTCAACGCCTCTATCCCCTCAATTACAGAATTCAGGCTTGGCGGGTCGCGGGTGCTTCTCCGTAATTAGCTGAATATGAATTCGGGTATCCGCAACCAGTGTTGCACTGCCTGTGGCAGCCGAGCATCTTCAGCTCATATCAAATGGTTTCCCCGGATATCCGCTGATATTGCAGTGGGTTGCGCCTGGTTCTGGGCGTGAGTATGCGGATCTGTTTCAGTGAGAATCCCAACAAAAAGTTACAGCTGCGTGCATGGCACGATATACTGAATTCTTCAGGCGCGGGAGTTTGGTGTCATGCTTTTGTCACAGATGCCAGCTGGGTAGTTACTTGTGTCCCGTGCGTTAGATAAGAGCCCTTAGTAGGCATCCCTTCGTTCATGAGTCAGTCCTTGCCGTTTTTCGATCTGCGCACCGTGGTAGCGATCACAGGCATCATGAGCTGCTTGATGTCAATCGTCTTGTTTTCGATGAAGCGTACCTACCCCGCATCCATCAAGGGGATTGGAGAGTGGGCGGTTTTCCCGTTGATCGGGTTCATCGCGTCGGCTTTGTATGGAATGCAGGGAAGCTGGCATCACCTGGCGTCGATGGCATTTCCAAACCTGCTGCTGGTCATCACCTTGCTCATCCTTGTTCGTGGCACATACCTGCATTTTGGGCTTGATATCAACCGAAAGCTGGTTTTAGCGATTTTTCTGATCTCGTTGGTTTTCAATCTGGCAACAAGTGGCAAAGAGCAGTTTTACGTGCATCGCCTGGCTTTTGTGAGTGGGGTCAGTGCACTGTTGTTTGGGGCACAGATCAAGGTGCTGTGGCAGCACCGGCAAGGTAGCTTCGCGACGCACCTGATGCTGTGGACCATGGTCATGCTGTGCGCAGTGATGGCGGGCAGGGTAATCTCGGCGTTTATTGAGCCTCCGCCGGTGGGTATCTACACGTACAGTTTCCTCCAGGCGGTCTACCTGGTGAGCTTCAGCTTTGGGGTGCTGCTCATAGGTCTTTCAGGCGTGTTCCTATCTTTTGAGCAATTACGCCGGGAACTCGAGAGACTCATCAAGTACGATGCCTTGACCGGGGCGCTGACCCGGCGAGCTGCATACGAGTACGGAGAAGACCTGTTGGCGCTTTGCATCCGGAAGGGGACTGTTTTTTCAGTTCTCATGATGGACTTGGATAGATTCAAGTCCATCAATGACCTTCATGGTCACCAGGTTGGAGACAAAGTCTTGTCGGATTTTGTCGAGATGGTGCAACAAGTGACGCGTCGTCCCTCAAGACTCGGTCGCTACGGAGGGGAAGAGTTTATTTTGCTGCTGCCCGACACATCCCTGGACGAAGCGGTCCAAGTGGCCGCACGCATCCAGTCCAGAGTTCAAGCCAGTGAAAAATCGCCGAGATTCACAGTGAGCATCGGCGTGGCGACACTCTCTCAACCGCAATCGGATACTCTGGATGCCGTGATCGGCCGCGCAGATGCTGCCCTGTATCTGGCCAAGAAAAATGGCCGTGATCGAGTCGAGGTGAGTCAAGCGGTCAGCTAAGAACACGCTCTAAGGTCAACTAAAAGCTTGGTTGAAGCGGTTTTGCTGGAGGCTGTTCGCGACTTGTCGTGAAAATTCGGACCGTTCGCATCCGATCAACTTCCAATACATGCCAGGCCGGACGCGACGCCGCCAAACAGATCCCCTTCGATCATGGGCACCCCGGAAAATTCGGCCTGCAAAGTGGTCTGGAATGGCCGTAGCGCCGACGAACCTCCGGTGAGATAGATTGCATCCAGTGCACCATCAGCCAACCCCGCGCCTCGCACGCAGGAGCGCGCGCATTCCACGGTGCGCGATAACAGTACGGCAAGGTGGCCTTGCATATCGGCGGATTCCAGAGTCGCATGGAGGCCTTTTTCGACCATGGAAAGATCGATTTGCGTGCCTTCGTTCTGTTGCGAACAACGAATCTTGCCTTGCTCTACCTCGTGGGCGATGTGGTGGCCGTGTCGATGCTTCAGCACCTCCATCAGGCGTGCGTGCAATCGCATGTCGGTGTAGTTCACACGCAGCGCCTGCGCCTGACTGAGGGCTCGCGGTTGGTACTGCCACTGGATCAGGTGCCAGGTGGCCAGGTCAAAAAACACCCGGCTGGGCACCTCGCGTTGTTGCGGTCCCAAGTGGCGGTAGCCCAGCAGCGGCATCACCTGCTCCAGACTGAGCTTCTGGTCGAAGTCGGTACCGCCAATATGCACGCCACTGGTGGCCAGAATGTCGCTGGTGCGGTCGGCTTTGCCCATTCTTTTCGGTCCCAGACGCACCACGGTGAAGTCCGATGTGCCGCCCCCGAGGTCCACCACCAGCACCATGCGCTCGCGCGAGAGGCGGCGCTCGTAGTCCAGTGCTGCGGCAATCGGCTCCAATTGAAAAGTTACTTGCTCGAATCCCGCGGCCAGGGCGGCTGACAACAGCGACTGTTGGGCCAGTGCGTCGCGCTCGGGGTCGTCGTCCACGAAGTGAACCGGCCGACCCATCACGACGCGCGTGGGGGCCTCGCCCAGCGCACGTGCGGCGCGCTGGCGCAGTTCGACCAGGAACGTTGTAACGATTTCCAGGTAGCTGATCTGCTGGTGATTGACCTCAGTTTTTTCCAGCAGCAGCGTGCTTCCCAGCAGGCTCTTGAGTGAGCGCATCAAACGGCCTTCTGTGCCCGCGAGGTATTGCGCTACTGCGTCGCGACCGAAATGTGTGCTGCGATCCTCGGCGTTGTAGAACACTGCCGTGGGCATAGAGACGGCCTCGCCTTCGAGCGGGATCAGGCGGGCCAATCCGCCTTCGGGGGCGTAGGAGACGGCGGAGTTTGAAGTGCCGAAATCGATACCAAGCGTGGCTGACCGTGAAGAAGCTGTGTTTACCATAGCCTCCGATCATAGGAGCCTGTCGGACACGGAAATCGCCGGCAGCAAAGGACGTGTGGCGGTTCACTCTTCGTAGTCCCCTTGACCGATGGCGGGGATATGGGCCTGCAGAGCCTATTTCACGATGTAGAATCGTCGGCCGTTCAGCTCTATGCTGACTACTGTTTGCGGCGCCGGAAGCGCCTCCGTTGCATTGCCGCACTGACTTGATTGGATTATGAGCTTCTCAATTGATAGGAGGCGTCTGCCGCCTCTCAATGCTCTGATTGCATTTGAAGCAGCAGCAAGGCCGGGAAGTTTTGCTCTGGCCGGCGCCGAGATTCATTTGACGGCTAGTGCCATTAGCCGGCAGATCAAGAGCCTCGAAGACCATTTGGGCGTTCAGCTGTTCGACCGCGTTCGACAGCGCATTGCGCTCACAGAAGCTGGTCGCTTTCTCGCTCTTCAAGTTCGTCACACCCTCCGGCATTTACTCGCAGTGTCTGACCAGGCTGCGCATTTGCGAACATTCTCCCGAACGTTGAACATTGGCGTGCTGCCGGCTTTCGCGAACTACTGGCTCATTCCCCGGATGAGTCAGTTCCTGAGTCAGCATGAAGACATTCAGCTCAATCTGGTCAGCATCGGTTCGGGCTTTGACTACGACAATGGCGGAGTGGATGCAGCGATCCACATCAATGCCAAACTCTGGAGTGACGCAACCGCCATCAAGCTCGGAAACGAGGAAATGATCGCCGTTGCATCGCCTGAATGGATGAACAAGCATCAACTTCAGAGCGCGGAGGATCTGACTGCACACACACTGTTGGAATTGAGCGGTCGACCATATCTCTGGACCCAGTGGTTTGAACACAATGAGGTTCAGAACTCGCGACCCACCAGGCAACTGAGGTTCGGGAACTA
>CAZBIN010000268.1:0-3835 GCA_964491995.1 uncultured Orrella sp. | reverse complement strand
GATCAAACATGCCGGTACGCCATGGGAGCTGGGTCTGGCCGAAACCCAGCAAACGCTGGTACTGAATCAGTTGCGCAGTCGTATTCGCGTCCAGGCAGACGGCCAGATGAAAACCGGTCGTGACGTCGTTATCGGGGCTTTGCTGGGCGCCGATGAGTTTGGTTTCGCAACGGCTCCGCTGGTCGTCGAAGGCTGCATCATGATGCGCAAGTGCCACCTGAACACCTGTCCGGTTGGCGTGGCCACCCAAGACCCGGTTCTTCGCAAGAAATTCCAGGGCAAGCCCGAGCACGTCGTGAACTTCTTTTTCTTTATTGCAGAGGAAGTTCGCGAAATCATGGCGCAGCTCGGCGTTCGAAAGTTTGAAGATCTGATTGGCCGCACCGATCTGCTCAACACCCGCTCGGGGATTGAGCACTGGAAGGCACAAGGACTGGATTTCTCCAAGGTTTTCTTCCAGCCCACTGTCGAGGGCCCACGTCACCAGACGCAGACGCAGGACCACGGCCTTGAGGCTGCGCTTGACCTGCAATTGATCGAGCGCAGCAAGCCAGCCATTGAGAAAGGCGAGAAGGTTTCATTCATCATTGGCGTGCGAAACCGCAACCGCAGCGTCGGTGCGATGCTCTCGGGGCACGTTGCCAAGATTTACGGGCAGAAGGGCCTGCCAGACGACACCATCCACATCCAGTTCAACGGCAGTGCAGGACAGAGTTTCGGGGCCTTTCTGGCCAATGGCATGACTTTTGATCTGGTCGGTGAGGGCAACGATTACGTCGGCAAGGGTCTGGCTGGCGGACGCATCATCGTTCGCAGCCCGAATGACTTCCGCGGCTTTGGGCCTGAGCACATCATCATCGGCAACACCGTGCTTTATGGTGCGACGATAGGTGAAGCGTATTTCAGTGGCGTTGCAGGCGAGCGGTTTGCTGTGCGCAACTCCGGTGCAGCTGCGGTGGTTGAGGGCGTAGGTGACCACGGCTGTGAATACATGACCGGCGGCACTGTCGTGGTGCTTGGCGCGACCGGCCGAAATTTCGCTGCCGGCATGTCCGGTGGCGTGGCCTATGTATACGACCCGGAACAGAAATTTGCCATCAACTGCAACATGGCCATGGTCGAGATTGAGCCTGTGCTCAGCAACTCCGCCCAGAAACAGGCGCAAGGCATTGATGTCTGGCACAGCGCTGTTCGCGGAGGTCCGCGCGAGACCGATGAGGCCATTCTGAAACACCTGATCGAGAACCACTTCCGACTGACGGGAAGCTTCCGTGCCCGTGACATTCTGGGCAACTGGCAGGCGGCCCGCGGTCATTTCGTCAAAGTGATGCCCACCGAGTACCGCCGCGCACTGGCCGAGCTCTGGGAATCTGCAAAAACAGCTGCAAAAGCAGCCTGATCGGGAGCAAATCATGGGAAAAATCACTGGTTTCATGGAGCTTGACCTCATCAAAGAGGCGGCCGAAGCACCCGACAGCAGGGTCAAGCACTGGCGCGAGTTTGTTGTTCGCCTGAACGACAAGCAAGCGTCTGATCAAGGTGCGCGCTGCATGGATTGCGGCATTCCGTTCTGCAACAACGGCTGTCCGGTCAACAACATCATTCCTGACTGGAATGATCTGGTGTATCGCCAGCAATGGCGCCCGGCGCTTGACGTGCTGCACTCGACCAACAACTTCCCCGAGTTCACCGGGCGCATCTGTCCCGCTCCCTGCGAAGCGGCCTGTACGTTGAACATCAACAGCGATGCTGTGGGCATCAAGTCGATCGAACACGCCATCATCGACAAAGGCTGGGAGCAAGGCTGGGTCACCCCGCAGCCGCCCAAGCAGCGCACTGGCAAGAAGGTCGCCGTGATTGGCTCAGGACCCGCCGGGCTGGCCACTGCCCAGCAGCTGGCCCGTGCAGGTCACGATGTGACCGTCTACGATAAACAGGACCGGATCGGAGGTCTGCTGCGCTACGGCATCCCGGACTTCAAACTCGAGAAGCACCTGATCGATCAGCGCATGGTGCAAATGCAGGCAGAGGGCGTGACTTTCTGCCCGTCAACTTACATCGGCAACCCCGAAGACTCCGCTGCCCAGGGCGTTGCTGTCATGACACCGCAACAGCTCGATGAGCAGTTCGATGCCGTTGTGCTGTCTGGCGGTTGCGAAACCCCGCGAGATCTACCTGTTGCGGGTCGCGAACTTGACGGTGTCATGTTTGCCATGGACTTTCTGCGCCCACAGAACAAAGTGGTCGCGGGCGACAAGATCACTGAGCAAGTGCTTGCCAAGGGCAAGCACGTTGTCGTCATCGGTGGCGGTGACACAGGCTCGGACTGCGTTGGAACCAGCAATCGTCATGGTGCGAAATCAGTCACCCAGATCGAACTGATGCCCAAACCTCCTGAACAAGAGAACAAGACCATGGTATGGCCCTACTGGCCAGCCAAGCTGCGCACATCCTCTTCCCATGAAGAGGGTGCGGAGCGGGACTGGGCGATCACCACCAAATCGATCGTGGGTAGCAAAGGCAAGGTCAGCAAGATCATTGCTGCACGCGTTCAGTGGAAGCGTGACGATGCGACAGGGCACATGAAAATGGAAGAGGTTGCCGGGTCAGAGTTCGAAATCAAGGCGGATCTGGTGCTTCTGGCGATGGGATTCGTTTCACCCCTCAAACAGGTGCTTGATGCTTTTGGGGTGGCTGCTGACGGTCGCGGCAATGCAATGGCCAACACGGACAACTACCAGACCAATGTTGCCAAGGTCTTCACGGCGGGTGATATGCGTCGCGGGCAGTCTTTGGTGGTCTGGGCGATCCGTGAAGGGCGCCAGTGTGCAAGGGCTGTCGATGAGTTCCTGATGGGTCGCAGCGAGCTGCCTCGCTGAATCATCCACACACAAAACCCGGCGACTCGAGTCAAATCCTGACTTACCAGTAAAATCAATTATGGATTCCACTCGGTCGCCGGATTTTGATCCGGCTCTTTCTTTCGATTCTGTCTGTCTCGGGTATGGTGATTTCACCGTACTGAGCGATATTTCGCTGACGGCCCGACGGGGTGAAGTGGTCGCCGTCATGGGTGGCTCAGGATCAGGCAAAACGACTTTGCTGCGTGCTGCCACCGGTCAGTTACGCCCGTTTAGCGGCACCCTCAAACTATTCGGACAGGAAATTGGTCCGTTTGAGCGGACACAATGGCAGTCTGTGCGCCAGCGGATTGGCGTGCTGTTTCAGCATGGCGCACTGTTTACAGATCTGAATGTATTCGAAAACGTGGCATTTCCCCTGCGCGAGCATGCAAGAGCGATGGGCGAAGCGGAACTGAGCGCACGTGTTCTGGAAACCCTGCAAGCTGTGGGACTCAGGGCAGCAGCCCATTTGCGGCTGTCCGAAGTCTCGGGGGGCATGGCCCGGCGTATCGCTCTGGCCCGCGCGGTGGTGAGGTCGCCAGAACTGGTTCTGTATGATGAACCGTTCGCCGGTCTTGACCCGATCTCGATGGGCATTACTGCCCGACTGATCCGGCGTCTGTCTGATCAGCTTGGATGTGCCAGCGTTCTCATCACCCACGATGTGGCCGAAACGTTCTCGATTGCGGGCATGATCTATATCGTGGGTCAGGGCCGGCTCAAGGCGAAGGGAACACCCGAGGACCTGAAAGCCTCGGATGACCCGTATGTGCGCCAGTTTCTTGACGGACTTCCCGACGGTCCGGTGGCGTTTGACTATCCTGTGACACCGGCATTTGAGCGATGGGCACAGGTTCGGGGTATCAAACCATGAACTCACTGATCGGTTTTCTGCCCAAGCTGGGACAGTGGACACGCGTTCGGCTGACTGC
>CAZBIN010000267.1:0-3840 GCA_964491995.1 uncultured Orrella sp. | reverse complement strand
AGTCCCGGATTGTGATTCCGGTTGTCGTGGGTTCGAGCCCCATCGGTCACCCCAAGCATTCAAATAAAAATGCCAATCTTCGCGGATTGGCATTTTTATTTGAATGCTTGCAAGAACTTTTAAGTATTGTCGTTTCCGGTCAGAGCGCATATCCCAATCGATTACGCTATCTGCGTCACCATCGTCACGAAGGTTTATGTACCGGATCTGGAGGCAGGATTAGCGTGGCGCGACTTGCTGATCACTGTATGACCCACCAGGACGCAACGACCGGGATGAGTATTGCGCCGGCAATGCCGTGCATTCCCATCCCCAGGCTGGCGTAAGCGCCGGCAGTCGGATTGACACTGAAGGCTCGTGATGTGCCAATGCCATGAGCTGCTACACCAAGAGCAAACCCTCGCTGCCACCAGGCTTTCACCCCGACTGCGTTGAGCACGAATCGCCCAAGCACTGCACCGAGCACACCTGTGGTGACAGCAAACACAGCCGTCAGCGTGGGGGATGTATCAATTCGTTCAGCAACACCCATTGCGATAGGCGCTGTCACAGATTTGGCAAGCATGGCGCGAATGAGTGTCGGATCGACCTCAAACCATCCCAGAACACCGACAACCACGATGATCGAGGTGGCCCCACCAAGCAGCATTCCAATCAACAAAATGGTTACGCGTCCTCTGACGGATGCCCATCCTTTGTAAATCGGAATTGCCAGTGCAACAGTGGCTGTACCTAAGAGGAAGTGAACAAACTGAGCGCCTTCGAAATAGGTCGGGTAGGGCATGTCGATCAGTGCCAGAGTCGAAGCAATCACCACGATGGCGATTAGAACCGGGTTGGCCAGAGGGTTGCGTTGGGTGCGATCGTAAATAAAAAGACCGATGGCGTAAGCCCCAAGCGTCAGCAAAAGCGCAAACAGGGGTGTGGCCGAGAGGTAGACCCAGATTTCGGCGATTGCGAGCTGGTCAGGGGGCATGCTGATCCTCTGCCCGAGGTTTGCTGGCTAACTTTAAAAAGAGTGCAGTAACCAGGATGGTGGCCAGCACGCTCAGTAGCAGTGCCAGCACTACAGCTGACCCATTGGCTTTCAGCAAAGGCCAGTACATCACAACACCGACAGATGCGGGCACGAACAACAGTCCGAGGTGTTGCAAGATGCCGCTGGCGACCATGTTCATGGACTCCGGGACCGAGCGGAAACAGAAAAGAAATATCAGAAGAAAAACAAGTCCGATCACAGGACCAGGGATGATCGGGATCAGTAACCGGCTGACCAGTTCACCAAACGCCTGAAACAGCAGTAACTGCAACAGTCCGTGAATCATTGATCACACCTTGCACGATTGGATGAGAACTTTTACTGGCTGCTGTGAGGGCTGTCAAACATGGCAGGTAAAACCTCAGGGTCATAGACACGACAGACCATTGCATGATTTGGCGCCGGCGTCATGTCTCGTGCGTTAGGTGTCAGTGAAGGTCTGTTGGGTCACGGTTCTCTGGCTCCCACAAAGAAACGATTGTTGTCGACTTTTCGCAGGGATAGGCTTTTTCCTTTGATCGCACCTCGAGCTTGACCCGTCTGGCGCTGGCGTCGATTGTTGGTTTCTTTGTAAATGATGGATGCGGGTTGCTGAAATGGGGCACGGATATGGGGCATCGAGGGAGGTTGCAGGAATCTGCTTTGGTGAGAACGTTGTCGCGAAGCATCAGCATGCAGAGCATGTCGCGTCCTTTGAAGATTCTTGACCTAAATCATGT
Source organism: uncultured Orrella sp. (assembly GCA_964491995.1). GTDB lineage: Bacteria > Pseudomonadota > Gammaproteobacteria > Burkholderiales > Burkholderiaceae_B > Algicoccus. The sequence goes on along the minus strand of CAZBIN010000267.1, from coordinate 2,082 downwards.
CTGGAGTGATATCCTCGACGCCAGAAGTTTTGCACCACGCTCATCTTGTTTCGAGGTTCTTGAAACGAATCGCGGAATCGTAGTTGATGAGACGAAGACCATCAGAAGAACAGGTGCCTGAGACTCTTCCGGAATGAACTTGTTTTCTGGACGTGCAGATATCCCGCTGTTTGAACTCTGGTGCAGATATCAAACTGAGGGATGAGATATATGAGCACACTTCGCTTAAAGCCGCTTTACCTGTTATGCATGCTGGCCGTTGCTCCCGTCGTTCAGTCGGCTGACATCGATCTTCAAGGGGCACCGGATTTCGCATCCCTTCAATACGGCTCTAGTTCCGTGACCACGGTTACCGGCATACGGGATCGAAATATTACTGGCAACTTCAGCATTGGCAGCTCGGGAAATACGGGTGGACTGCTGTTTGACAACACATTATCCATGTCGGCGGCCTCACCATACCCGGAGGCGACTGCTAATCAGTCAAACTATCCTGGCGCTGTTGCCAGCACACCCTACGGGCCCAGTTTCGGCTCTGCATCGGGCATTCTGCGCACGGTTGGCAGTTTCAAGGCAGTTGGTGGTGTCTATGACCAAGGTTATCTATATGACGGAGCGACTCGGCGCAGCACTGTTTTGTTGCCATCCACGCTCGCAGCAGACCCGATCCTGTTTACCATCGCACATAGCAATTTTGGTAACCAGGCAGTCGGTAATTTCGACACCCAATTCAAGACAGGCAACTCGTTTATCTACAACATTGCCACCCAGACATACGCTGCGGTGCCCCTTGCTGGAACTCAGTTCGATCCGGCCAGACCTATTACAGATGTGGTCAGCAATACCGCGTATGGTGTCTATAACAATGTCATCTCTGGTGGCTACACAGGCAAGTTCAATGGAGTAGAGGGCACTTACGCGTATATACACAATCAGGGCAACGGAAAGACCTACACTTTCTCGTCACCAGCAGGCTCTATCGTGACCCATTTCGAGGGTATCACCAGCGCTGGTCAGCCGGGTGTCTACAACTTGGTCGCTGATGCAGTGGATGTGTTCGGAAAGCCGGTTAAAGCGTACGTGGCGACGGTTGATCTGAATGTAATTGATCCCGCAACCGGACAGCCTTACATCACCTGGACCGAGATTGCCGTGGGCAAACAGCTGACATCTGCCAACTCGATGTATCAGGGAACCGTCATCGGTGTCTACACTGATTCGGGAGTGACCTACGCCTACTATGCGGACATTGGTGAGCGTCTGATATCAGTTGCAGGAGCAACCCAGGCCATCTATCGTCCGATCAAGGTTGCTGATGGAAGGGCAACAACCGTTCTTGCCGGGGGCGCAGATGTGATCAACAGAGGGTTGCTTCAGGTCGTGGGTGGTGATGGCGTTCAAAGTGGATCGAGTTGTGGCTTTTTGGGATGCGCAGGCTCGACGGAGTTCGGTGGTGTGATTTCAAACTACGGCACTGTCAGTGTCCGTGGGGCGAGCACACTGTCTGCAGTCAAGATGCAGGGAACGTTTGGAACGCTTGTGAACTATGGCACCTTGCGTGCCCAGGATGGAGGATTTGCCATCCTGGCAGATGGCACGGCCAGTGGATCGCTCATCGTTAACGGGATAGGTGGTGTCATTGATGGCAGGGTATCGGCCTTGTCCGGACCGTTTGCACGGTTCGAGAACAGTGGTCGGATGATGATCTCCGAATCGGGAGCGGGGGCGACGCATCAGGTCAGTGGCACTTTTGTACAGACGAGCAATGGCGAACTGGGACTGCGAATCAATCCAACAAGTGCCGACAAGCTCGAGGTGACGGGAACGGCCCTGCTTGGCGGAACGTTGAGTTTGAATGCGGTCGACGCAGAGTATGGCTTTGCCAGTCGCACGTTGGTCAGTGCCAGCGAAGGCATTTCTGGACGGTTCGACAGTTATGCAACCAATCTCAAGAATGCGCACCGGTTCGCCTATGACGCCAACAATGTGTATGTCGATGTGTTTGCATTCAAGACCGCTGACGTTCAGGTCTCTGTCAACCGCACCATCGCTTCGATGCAACAGACACTGGCACTTCAGAAC
>CAZBIN010000266.1:0-3913 GCA_964491995.1 uncultured Orrella sp. | reverse complement strand
ACCATTGACATCTTTCCAGGTGATCCCTGCATCAGCCACTGCCTGACGAACGGCAGTTAATCCTAGAGTCACATAAGGTGTCTCTGACGGGAACTGGTAAGGATGCATGCCGATTCCGGCAACGTAAACGGGTCGCTCTTGCAAAATATGGCTCATGTTGTCGCCTTTTCATTCTGATGCGGTGAAAATTTCCAGACAATGCCGGCGGCGTCATCCGTTTGCTTAACCGGATACAGGCTCATTCCGAGTTTCAATACTGACTCATCAGCCACGTCGATCACAGCTTCCTCGATGACCCCCGGCGCCAATTGCACCTCGCCAACGACAAATGGTGTGGCAATACCCTTGATGATAGGTGCGCTGACTGTGACAAAATTCACCAGAATGGCCCCTGAAGATAGCGTTTGCGCGCTCAGGCTATCTCCGAAAGCACCGCAGACACGACACGCATATGTTTCATGTGGGTAGCTATATGCGCCGCATGCATGGCAGTGACAAATCTTGAACGTATCGTCCTGATCAACTTGATTACTCATATATCACCGATACCTGTGAGTTAAGAAGACATCCCGCGCATCCGCACGGGAAACCTGGGTAATAAACCGCCGCCCTCAGTCTGAACAAACAAATTCCGATCTTGAAAGGACGTTTGATTGGCGATTTCATCGGGCTCTAAAACAATCATGGCTGGAACATCTTTTTCATGCAGCAGTGTTGCCACGGCTTCTGCCGTAAAGCGGGCAACCTGCAACTGAATTTCCTGATTAATCTCGTGACTATGCTGCTGTCGCTTGTTCGGATCCAGCCAGGACGTGTCCGAGAAGGTTTCAATCTCGAGCACTTGCATTAACGAAGTAAAGAATTTCGTTTCCAGGGCAGCAATAGAAATGAATTTTTTGTCCATGCACTGAAACGCACCGTATGCCGGTTTCTGTAAATACCGGACTTGCTCTACGATTCCATGAATGTCTTTATGCTGAAAAGCCGCCAGCCGCGGTGACATCTGATGCACGATTGCTTCAGCCATGGCGATATCCAGCCACTGTCCCATACCCGTCATCTGCCGCTGGTACAGAGCAGCCAGAATCGCGGACACGGCATACATCGCACCACCCACATCAGCAAATGGTATGGGCGAAGCGTTGGCCGGAGCGCTCAGGGGCGTGTTTTGAGAGTCGGGCACTTCTGTTCTTGCGGTCAGTGCCAGGGCACCTGCAGCTGCCATGTAATTGATGTCATGCCCAGCCGTGCAAGCATACGGCCCTGTCTGCCCATATCCTGTCAGCGAGGCATAGATAATCTGCATGTTGATTTGACAGACATCTGAATACCCGAGCCCAAGCGCTTTCATTTTTCCAGGACGAAATCCCTCCAGCAAAACATCGGCTTTGCTCAGCACAGCGAGTGCCTGCTCGCGACCCTCATCACTTTTGAGATCAATGTAGAAGTTCTCCACATGATCCTTCAAGTTGAAATAATGCTGGGCTTTACCACTTTGATTTGCTGCCTCGGGTGATCCTCTTTTAATCCGGATCACCCGAGCGCCCATTTCCAGTAAAACTGAAAGCACACATGCACCTGGCAACAACGTATCAAAATCTACAACCGTTACTCCGTGCAGAGGTGGCGAAACATTTCTAATTTCGAAGTCCATCATGGGAACTGTTTTTATTTATATGAATGGCGGCCAGCTGTTGCGCCGGCATCCACGGGCAAGACCACACCAGTTATCCAGCGAGCCTCGTCGCCCGCCAGGAATCGAACCGCATGTCCCACGTCCCAGCCACTGCCCTCGACCTGTAACAGTGAACGTTTACGACGAATGGCACGCACTTCCTCGGACATCCCCTTCGAAGACACCATTGGCGTGTAAACCATGCCTGGCGCAACACAATTCACCCGGATTCCATCTTCACCGTAATGTGCAGCCATGGCACGGGTCATATTGACCACAGCGCCCTTCGACGTGGGATACAAAAGGTTTGGGTTGCCACCCATCAGCCCGGCGACAGAAGAAATATTGACGATGGACCCTGAGTTTCTCTTGCGCATTTCCGGAACACAGTGGCGGGCCAAGAGCATCATCGACGTGACATTGATACGCATGCCCTTATCCCAGCCTTCAAGATCCAAGGTCACGGCGTCACCCGCAGGCCCTCCGATACCAACGTTATTGACCAGAATGTCGATACCACCCCAGCGCTGCGTGACTTGCTGGATCGCTGCAGCAACATCCGCATCCGACGTGATATCGCAGGCAATTGCAAACGACTCCCCACCCTCGGCGGAAATCATGTTCATGGTCACTTTGGCAGCGTCTTCATCGACATCAAGCAAAGCAACCCTGGCTCCGTCCATTGCCAGCAAGATAGCCGCAGCGCGTCCATTGCCAATACCGTCACCTCGCGAGCCTGCGCCGGTGACCACAGCAACTTTACCTTTTAATGAGCGACTCGCTGGTTTGAAATGATCATTCATGGTGTCTCCTTTAATTAATCGCTCTACTGGCGTTATTCCAGTACTTTTCACGTAATTTCTTTTTGTCCGCCTTTCCAAGTGCTGTCAGTGGAATCTCATCGATAAAGTCAATGGTTTTAGGCGTTGAAACGGGACCTTTCTGCTCGCGAACATGATTTTTCAATTCGTCTTCGGTCACGACGGCTCCTTGTTTCAAGACAATCACTGCCTTAACGGCTTCACCCCACTTCTCATCAGGTACTCCAATCACTGCACACATATTGACCGCGGGGTGTTCTGTCAGGCAGTTTTCGACCTCTTTCGGATAGACATTAAATCCACCCGAAATGATCATGTCTTTCTTTCGATCAACCAGATAGAAATAACCATATGGATCTTTGTATGCCATGTCACCGGTGTGCAACCACCCGCCTCTGAAAACCTCAGCTGTCATTTCCGGCAACTTCCAGTAACCCTCCATCACCAATGGACTCCTGACGCAGATCTCTCCGATCTCACCGTCTGGCACTGCTTCATCTTGATCGTTCAGCAATGCCACTGTCACGCCCGGATAGGGCATACCAGCCGATCCAAGTGTGGAAATATCGGCTCTTACGTGATCATGTTTGGACAGATACAAAATGTTGCTGGGAGACTCCGTCTGACCATAACTCTGTGCCATCACAGGACCGAACATTCGAATCGCCTCCTGGAGTTTGGTCGGTGACATCGGCGCAGCCCCATAAGACAGCATGCGCATTGAGCTCCAGTCAGTTTTAGAGCAATCCGGATGATCCAGTAGCGTATAAATCATCGTCGGCACCAGGAAGCTGAAGGTGGCTTTATGCTGCTCCAAAGCAGCCATATATTTTTCGGGGTTAAAACTACTCTGTAGTACCACCTTGCCGCCTCGCCAGAGCGTCGGTACCAGCATCGCGCCAGCACCGTGTGAGATCGGGGTGGGGCACAGCAGTATTAACTCTTCCGGCAAGTCACGACCACCCATGAGAAGAATGGCTTGCATCCACATGGAACGGTTGCTCAACATGACGCCCTTGGGCTTGCCTGTTGTGCCACCGGTGTACGCCAGGCGCACAATATCAGTCGGTGCGGCCAGGTTTCTGAGCGGCTCGGCCTGCGCCTCGTTGACCAGGTTCCAGAAGCTGGCCTGTCCCTCAACATGATCGTCGTGCGAGTACCAGTGCCTGATCACTTTGTTGCACGCCTTCAGTTCATTCAGTCGAGCGCCATAGGCAGAGTCTGCAACGAACAGCGATGCGTCCGCATCGCTAATAATGTAGTCGTGATCAATCAGGCTGCCCATTCCGTGCAATGTGACTGACCTTAAGCCCATGATGTAACATGAAGCCATCAACACAAAGACTTCAAGTCTGTTTTTAGACAGTTGAGCGACGCATTCACCACGTTTTAAGCCAAGAGTCTGGAAGGTCTTGAT
>CAZBIN010000265.1:0-3978 GCA_964491995.1 uncultured Orrella sp. | reverse complement strand
ATCACGGCATTGCCTTGCGTCAGAACTACAACCGCGAAGCTCCGAGGCTGGCTACGCAGGTCGGTCGCTACGCCCATGCCAAGCAATATCGCCGGATGAAGAAGACGCTTCGCACCCTCAGAACCCGTGTGGGACGGACACACGCTAGCCGAAACCCTGGAGCAGGTGAGCATTCTGGCCGATCGCAAACCGAAGATCGCGATTGTCGACAAGGGCTATCAGGGTGTGATTGTCCCTGGCACACAGATCTTGCGATCCGGGCAGAAGCGAGGCATCATCCGGACGCTGCGAAAGATGATTCACCGGCGATCCACCATCGAGCCAACCATTGGCCACATGAAGACCGACGGTCGTCTGGGCAGAAATCCACTCAAAGGTGCCTTGGGTGACGGTTGGCCGTGGCCATACAACCGTCTCGGAAGCGCGAACATCCATAGAAGGGTGTTGACGCCGATTGACCGAGAGCGCACTAAAAATACATTTGATTGCATATATTTTTATGTAATTTATTCATCTCTATATAAAACTCATGCGATCGCATAGATTGTATTGTCAAACAAGACTAGGAATGGCAAAATATATGCAATCACATATATTTTAAACCTCATATAGACGATTATGAGAAAAGCGATCAAAACCGTTTCAGAGATTGGACTCGTTCTGCGTGGTGTTCGCAAAAGCCAGTCGCTTCGTCAAGACGACCTTGCTGCGATCGCAGGGGTCGGAGCAATTTTCGCTGGTGATGTTGAGCGTGGCAAAGAGTCCGTCCATTTGGGAAAAGTGCTGAGCCTATTAGATGAGGCTGGAATTAAAGTCACGCTCGAATTTGCAGATAGTGCGACTCAGAGCGTGCAAGCCCAATTCGATAAGGCTCAAGCAAAGAAGAAGTCTCCCCCCAAAGGGTGATCAACAATCATGAGCAGATATCTTAACGTCTGGATTAACGACAAACAGGTAGGTACGCTGTCATCGCAAGACGACATCTGGCGTTTTCAGTACGCAGGTTCATGGCTGTCTGACACTCAGAGCTTTCCTATTTCGCCTAAGTTTCAACTGCAGTCCGAAGCTTTCATAGACGGATCAGATCAGCGCCCAGTTCAGTGGTACTTCGACAACTTGCTGCCCGAAGAGCAACTGAGAAGCGTGCTCTCCAAAGAGGCCGGCATTGCCGAATCGGATGCCTTTGGCCTGTTGGGATACTATGGGGCCGAATCTGCGGGGTCAATAGTTTTGGATGCAGAGGAACCGAGAGCAGAGAATGGCTGGAAGCCACTAACACCAGGCGATCTCAGTCAACGCATTCTCAATCTACTCAATGCAACTCTTGGAAGCACCGCCCCCAAGCGCATGTCTTTAGCCGGTGCTCAGCACAAAATGGTGGTCGGCTTTAAGGATGGCCATCTATTCGAACCCCTTGCGGGAACGGCATCGACCCACATTCTCAAACCCGAAAGCACTTCTGAAGTGTATCCTCACTCGGTCATCAATGAGTTCTTTTGTATGTCTCTGGCAAGGGCCGTGGGGTTATCAGTGCCAGCGGTCCACTTACTCTATGTGCCTCAACCCGTATATGTCGTGGAGCGCTTTGATCGCCAAGTGGACAGCACAGGCACGGTGCAGCGGCTCCATATCATTGACACCTGCCAGCTGCTAAACAGATCGCGTGCATTCAAGTATAAGAACGCTACCGTCGAGACGCTTGCAGAAGCAGTGGCCATGAGCAATCAACGTGCAGCAGATCGTCTAGCCTTGTTTGACTGGGTGCTCTTTAATTTTCTGATCGGTAATGGCGACAATCACCTCAAAAATTTGTCATTTTTGATTGACGATACGGGCGTAAGACTCGCTCCCGCCTATGACCTGCTGTCCACGGCAGTTTATGAAACGAGGGCGTTTAACGATAGTTCAGTATGGCCAAATTCACAGTTGGCCATGAGCATTGCTGGAAAAACTCAGTTCGATCAGATCGGCAGGCAAGAGATTGTCCACTCGGCTGATGTGCTTGGGGTTCCAGCGTCAATTGCTAATCGTCAGATTGATGCGATGCTCAGGAAAATCATTCCAACGGCTGATGAGATCATTAGCAAAGTCGAAACCCAACAAAGGTTAGACGCATCAGTATCAAATCAAGAAATGGCAAAACTCGCTTGGGCAGGGGAGTCTAGGCTGTTGCGAGCCATACGACACAACATTTTTGTACAGACAACTAATCAATTGAAGTAGCGTGTAGAGTAGTTCAATTCAACGCTATGCCTGAAAAACCATGCAATCACATAGATTTCTATATGTTGTAGCGCTTAGCAACGTCCTCAAAGGGAATCGTTGGTCGTGAGCCTCAATATTCGGTTCATAAGTAACCCAACCGGCAATCCCTGCGCACGGCTAACAGCCGCCAAGGGCTCCACCAAGGCGGAGAGATAATATTGCCATTCTGGCCAATGCGGCGGATTTGCCTAACTGTCAATTTGATTAGGCTAACGCTCTGATCTATTAGGATGCACCATTGCATTGTCGGGTGGATCCATATACAGCCCAACGATGTCAACTCCTTTCTCGTCGAAGTGGAGGCCAAGTTACGTTTAGTGGGCCACTAACAGCAATTGCGTAAATCGCTAATACACTCTTCTGAACTCACTTTCGGGTCGATATACTCCGAGAGAATGGTCCGACTTGAGGCAATAGAATGGCAATTTGGGGTCATGGTCTTCGTGCCAAAGCATTGTTGGCACTAATGCTGGCTTTTCTGATGGCACTGCTACCCGCCAGTTTGATCGGCTGGCATGTGCTGGAAAGTGTTCGCAACTATTTTGGTAACGCCTATGCCGTCAACTTCACGCAGCTCAAGAGACAGAGCATCCTGGCGCCGGTTGCCATGGAACTCGCGCTATCTCAGCGTTTTGCTGATTCTGTGCTGACGCGCCAGTGGTTGCTGGACGAGCAAGACCAGGAGAAGAAAGGACTTTTCTTCAAAGAGGCCGAGGGCTACCGCAAGGGTTTTAGTGACCAAGCCTATTTTGTTGTGAGTGCTTTGAGTCAGCATTACTACTCCAACGACAGCAGCAATCCCTATAGCGAATCACCGCGCTATACCCTCGAGAAGAGCAACGCGACTGACTCCTGGTTTTTCAGCTCGATGGCTAACGCCGATGATTACAACATCAATGTCGATTTGAACAGCGAACTGCAAATCACCCGGGTTTGGCTGAATGTCAGCATTCGCAAGGACGGTCACAAGATTGGCATTGCCGGCACGGGAATCGACCTGAGCGGCTTCCTCAAAGATTACATTGCCAGCAACGAAGCAGGTGTGACGACCATGATCATCAACGAAACGGGTGCGATCCAGGCGCACCGCAACGAACAGTTGATCGCCTTTAACCAGACTGGCAGCACTGCCAGCCCTGAACAAACCCTGGCAGGTCATCTGCCGGAAGGCGCTCCGCGCGCAGCGCTGGCAGCAGCCATGAAGCAGGCGCAGGCTCAACCGGGCGAAGTTAGCACCTTGCTCGCAGAACTAGATGGCAACGAGCAGCTTCTGGCCCTGTCCTATATTCCTGAACTGAAATGGTTCGTTGTCACCGCGGTCGACCTGAAATCCCCACAGGTGCTCGACAAAAAATGGTTGTATGCTGCCATTCTGACTCTGGTTGTCTTAATCGGCATCTGGCTTCTGCTTTTTGCCTTCGCCATGGAAAAGCTGGTATTGCAACCACTGCGTAAACTGCGGTCTTCTGCGACTGCCATGGCAAAAGGTGACTTTGAAGTTTCCCTCCCGCCACCAGGCCGGGATGAACTGGGCGATCTGAGCCGGGCGTTCGGTATCATGGCCGAACAGGTTCGCAGTAATACCGAAGAGCTGGAAAGCAAGGTGCAGGCACGCACCCAGGCGCTGGAAGCTGCCAACCAGCACATGCGGTGCGCCCACCAGAAAATCAACGACTCGATTGACTATGCGAGCCTGATTCAGCGGGCCATTCT
>CAZBIN010000264.1:0-4025 GCA_964491995.1 uncultured Orrella sp. | reverse complement strand
CTGAGCAAATGTCGTTTCATGGCCCTGACCGTGGCTGTGAGAGCCGGTAAAAACAGTCACACTGCCGGTTGGATGCACGCGCACTTCACCACACTCAAAAAGACCTGCCCGTGCGCCAAGTGCACCTGCGATATTGCTTGGGGCCAGCCCACAGGCCTCGATGTAGCTTGAGTATCCGATTCCGCGCAACAATCCTTTCGATTCGGAATCCTTGCGTCGCTGCTCAAAGCTGCTGACTTCGGCCAGTTCCATCGCTTTGTCGAGGCACTGCGGATAGTCGCCCACGTCATATTGAAGGGCAACCGGCGTCTGATACGGAAAACTGGTAATGAAATTGCGCCGCCGGATCTCGTCCTGACCAAGTCCGAGTTCCCAGCCAGCGCGCGAGACGATGCGCTCCAGCAGATAAGTGGCTTCAGGTCGTCCTGCGCCGCGATAAGCGTCAACCGGAGCGGTGTTGGTAAACCATGCATCGACTTCCACATAGACTTGAGGTGTCGTGTACTGACCTGCCAGCAAAGTGGCGTACAAAATGGTCGGCACGGCCGTCGAAAAGGTTGACAGATAGGCGCCCAGGTTAGCGTCGGTGTGAACACGGAACGCCAGGAACTTGCCGTCCTTGTCCATCGCCATCTCGGCGTGGGTGACGTGATCGCGCCCATGGGCGTCGGTCAGGAATGATTCAGAGCGCTCGGCAGTCCACTTGATGTTGCGATTGAGTTTCTTGGCGGCCCAGGTCACGCAGACGTCTTCGGCGTAGAGATAGATTTTGGACCCAAAGCCTCCGCCGACGTCCGGGGCGATGACGCGCACCTTGTGTTCTGGCAGTCCCATGACAAATGCAGTGAGCAAAAGCCGCTCGACGTGCGGGTTCTGGTTGGCAACATACAGTGTGTACTCATCCGAGGCACGGCTGTAGCAGCCAATCGCAGCACGTGGCTCCATCGCGTTGGGAATCAGACGGTTGTTGATCAGATCCAGCCGGGTGACATGGGCTGCTCGATCAAATACCGCGTCAACCGCTGCCTTGTCACCGATCGCCCATTTGAAGCAGTGGTTATCCGGCGCGGCATCGTGAACACAAGGTGCGCCTTCTTTGTTCGCGTCTCTGACGTCGGCAATGGCATCAAGCGGTTCATAGTCAACCTCCACCAGTTCGGCAGCGTTTCGCGCTTGCTCCTGGCTTTTAGCGATCACCATGGCGACCTGGTCGCCGACGTGACGAACTTTGTCCTGGGCCAGGATCGGATGGGCGGGCTCTTTCATGGGCTCGCCATTGGTGCTGGTGATGAGCCAGCCGCAGGGCAGCCCATTGATCTTGTCTGCTGCGACATCCTCGCCCGTGTAGACCGCCAGCACGCCAGGTGCCGCCAGGGCTGCTGTCTTGTCAATCGAGCGAATTCTGGCATGTGCATGCGGGGACCGGACAAACACGGCGTGAACCAAGCCGGTCAGGTCAATGTCATCGGTGTACTGACCCGCACCGGTCAGGAACCGTTCGTCTTCTTTTCTGAGAACCGACTCGCCAATATATGGCAGACTCGCAAAGTCTTTTGAACCCATGATCTGCTCCTCCCGTCAGGCTTTCATATGGGCCGAGCCTTGCTGCACGGCTCGTACGATATTCTGGTAACCGGTACAGCGGCACAGATTGCCTTCGAGTAGTTCCCGGATCTCGCGCTCGCTGGCGTCAGGGTGTTTGTTCGCCAGGTCCACGGCACTCATGACCATGCCGGTCGTACAGAACCCGCACTGCAGACCGTGGCATTCCTTGAATGCCTGCTGCATCGGGTGCATCGTGCCATCCGCTGCTGCCAGACCTTCGATGGTGGTCACGGCTGCGCCATGAGCCTGCGCCAGCAGTATGTTGCAGGACTTCACCGCATCACCGTTCATGATCACAGTGCAGGCACCACACTGGGCCGTGTCACATCCCACATGGGTTCCCGTCAGATTCAGATGCTCTCGCAAGGCCTGCACCAGCAGGGTGTTGGGTGGCGCCTCAATAGAGACGGCCGACCCGTTAACGGTCAGCTCGGTTTTCATGCATGTCTCCTGAAGATATTCTTTATTTTTGTAGTGAATCTCATGCTAAGGGACAAATCGAAATTCTTCAATCCTTACTCACGGTTATGAGACGCGACCTCAGGGTTTTCCTGTGACCTGGCTTGCCCGCACCGGAGCAAGCGTTAAAGTGACCATTGCGATGACCGCGTTGTTCCTGAGATGATGTATTCCATTCAATCAGCAAGGAGATCACCATGACCACCCATTCAGAGTCCTCAGATATCCGGCAGATTGAACTGCGACTGGCCGAGCTCAGTGAGGGGTTTGAGGTTGCTCGCGCCCTGCCCACAAAAAAGCAGCGCCTGGTCGGTCCCTGGTGTTTTCTGGATCATCTGGGACCTGCTGATCTTGCTCAAGGTGCAGGGCTGCACATTGGTGCGCACCCTCATACCTGCCTGCAGACTTTCACCTGGATGATGCAAGGCGAGATTCTGCATCGTGACAGTCTTGGTTTCGAGCAGATCATTCGACCCGGGCAGGTCAACCTCATGACGGCGGGCCACGGGGTTTCGCACACAGAAGACTCTATTGGCAGCACTGGCTTGCTTCACACAGCGCAACTCTGGATTGCGTTGCCACCCGAGCATCAGGATACGGCAGCCGCTTTCGAGCATCACGCTGACTTGCCAGCCTGGTCGGTAGGAAAGACGACCGTGACCTTGCTCGCCGGAGAGTTCGCCGGCCAAGCGGCGCCAGCCCGTGTTTACTCGGACATGGTTGGTCTGGATCTGTTGAGCGAGGCGGGTGATGATGCGATCCTTGATTTGCGACCTGATTTTGAGTACGCCATCTTGCCCACGCAGGGCAGGGTGGGTCTGGAGGGAAAAGCCATCGGTCAGGGGCATTTTTCCTGTGTCCCTGTCGGGCACGAACGTGTGAAACTGAGTCTGGCTGCGGGTAGCCGGTGCCTTCTTGTCGGTGGCAGACCCTTCGCAAGCGAAGTCCACATGTGGTGGAATTTTGTGGCATCTTCGCGCGAATACATCACCCAGGCATTCATGGACTGGCAAGCCGGTTCCGAGCGGTTTGGACAGGTTGCAGGTGCCGCTCGGCGCCTGAATGCGCCAGCACCACCCTGGCTGACAATGTGAGTCAGGGTGGTGCTGTTAGTGATGGCGTGATGGGTGCTGCTATCGGGTGAGCCCTGTCGGGTTCGTCTGCACTATTCGGGAGCGACGTGCTTTTATGATCTCTTGGTGTTCAAACAGCTCGCTGCGCGCGCGCTTGTTCGGAGATGATGTATTCACGCAAGACCCCGAGCAACTCGGTCAGGTTGGCTTGTAGCGTGGCAAAACCCTCGTTTTGCTCGCGTGTCTGTTCATTCATGTAAATGGGTCGAATGATCTCGATCTGCAGGCTATGACGATTCAGATGTGGCTGGCCAATCTGGGCAATCAACTCGACGCCTTTGTAAGGGTCATTGCGGGCAACGCTGTAGCCTTTGCGGATCAGAAATGACTCGACCAGACCGACAAACTCCGGGTCACAGGTTGTGCCGTCCCGATCTCCGAGCACAAAATCGGCGAGTTTTCTGTCGGTGGACATGCCCATACGCTCATACGCGTTGTTTGGCATCGAGTGCAAGTTCAGATGCCATAAAGCACCGAACTGCTCGTAACGATCGGCGATGGCTTGCGACAGCACCTCGTGGTAGGGCGCATAAAACTGGTCGATTCGCTTACGAATTTCGGCCGCAGGCAGCTTCCGGTCGTAGATCCGTACTCCTTCATCGAGTGTGGTCCATATCAGACCTTTTCCGAGGCGGGTTTTTTCCCCCGGTGACAGTGGCTCTGGCCAAGGTTCGCTGAGCAGATTCGGGTCGAGATCCTTCAAGCTGCGGTTTGGATCGATGTACACGCGGGGAAACGTTGCTTCGACGAGTGTGGCACCGACCGCAGGCGCTGCTTTCCATAGCTCATGTACGTGATTGTCCTCGCCCTGGCGTAACAGTTCTTTGT
>CAZBIN010000263.1:0-4027 GCA_964491995.1 uncultured Orrella sp. | reverse complement strand
GATCTCGTGCTGATCGCAAGGCGCACATCATCCTGGGCTTTGCGCAATAGCGTACGCAGCCGTTTCTCACCGATGGCTGCGAGGGCTTCGGTCAAACCAACCAGCGCCAAAGCGGCAGCAGGCTCACCGTCCATATCAAAGAGCGGGACAGCTGCGGCTCCTACGTTGGATTCCACTTCACCAAGGGAGAGATAGAAGCCTTCGGCATGGATGGCATGCATGCGGATCCGGAAATCCGACCAACTGGCGCCCAATCCCAGGCTCTGCACTTCTTCGACATGCGCTTCATAGATGCGCTGCAGATGACGCCGCCCCAGATGCGAAACCAGGATCTTGGCTGCCGCGCCAAGAAACAAGGGCATCGGCCTACCTCGTCCATAGCTCAAGCGCAGCGTGGGATCCCCACTGGCACGGTGAATGTCAACCACCCGGTCGTCAAACAGGGTGGAAAGCACGGTATCGAGGCATGTCTTCTTGACCAGATCGTCCATCACAGGGCCTGCAGCCAGCAGCACGGGGTCGCTGCGTCTGAGCTGATAGTCCAGCTCAATGATCCGTGGACCTAGCGAATAGCGACCGGCGGAGACTTTGCGCAAAAAACCCGCTTCCACTAAATCCTTCACATAACGGTAACCGGTCGCACGGGTGTACCCGAGGGCATGGTTGATTTCGTCGGCGTGCCACACCGGGCGTACTTCGCAGAAAAGGTCGAGGACGGCGAATCCCTTGGCAAGGCTGGTCATGCAATCTGTGCTGTCGTTGGTGTGCCGGCCCTTGTCGCCAAGGGGCCGATGGATTGGGTTCAAAGGCCGCGTCAGCCCTAAAAAGAGCTGCTGTCCGTAGTTTGCCTCAGCCCCGGCGGGTGGGCGCAGGACGCATGCAGCGGAAACTGAAACATGCTGCTAAATAAGTAAGGCAACGCTGCTTTGTGGGCGTTCGACGACCGCAAGTGATTGATTTCATTGCTGGCCATCCAAGAAATTTCCACGGCAGTTGTTCATTCCCACTTATTTCAAAAATCTAATATGATGAGAATTTATAAATAAGTTTGACTGGAGACAAGATGACAGCTTACGACATGGCGATTGTGAGCTATGTGGAAGCATGCGTTTCTGGGTAGGCGAAGAGGTGTTTGACCTGGTTGCCCCCAGTGTGCAGTACATCCCTTCCGGGGTACCCCATGGAGCAGAGCCACTGGGCGACGATCGCGCGCTGAATATGGATGTATTCGTACCCGCACGTCTTGATTACGACATCTGCGAGATCGTGGTGGATGCCATCGGCACGCTGCGCAACACCATCCGCGACGAGTGAAGATCACCTATCTCATTTAATGGGATATAGGGAAAACGAGGATAGGGGATTTAGCCAAATCATATTAGAATTACATCTCATTTATTGAGACAAATGTTCTTACGAAAAGTGTTGTGATGTCCTACATTCCGGCGTGATTTGTGAATCAGTCTCTCCATCGTGAGGTGTTCTATGTTTCTGAAATCTTTCGTGGCTACTGCCGGTCTCGTTTTCGCAAGTCTCTTATCAGTCGCGCACGGACAAGGACTTCCGTCCAAACCTATTGTTTGATGCCACTCCATCCTCGATGCCCTTCGTGAAAGACAAGCGCATTCGCGCCCTGGTCATCGACGCACCAACTCGCTCGCTGGTGGGCGGAACGCCAGCCTACTTTGGCCGACTCATCAAGTAGGACAGCGACCGTCTGAGTCGCGTCATTCGGGACGCCAATATTCGCCTCGATTAAGGCTGCACGACAGGCGCTGCACTTTCCCACAGGATCCCGTTGCAAGTCCAATCAGCCTTGCTGACCCATTCGGTGGCGATGTCTTCTGCGGCCAGTCCTCAGTGTTTGCGAAGTCAATCGGGACAGCAACAAATAAGAGAAAAGGCAGTGTCTGTGCCTTCCGTCCAGTAATGAGAAACCTTTCTGCTATGAAAAACCTTTCTGCTATGCCTTTAACCGCTACTGCTATTGAAACACCGGGTGTTGACGACGTCTATTGGCGCGAGGAATACGCGCAGATCTGCGAAGACGATGCCTTTCTCGCCCAAATCGTGGCGCAAGCGGACCTGCCTTCGCTTCTCACGGCGCTTTCCGCCGTCACCGGAGACATGACGATGCTCCGTCCGCACTTGCGCCCGCCGTTTCCTTTGGTTGATACGGTTGCGCCTGCTAATGGTGGTATGAGCGAAGCCGCACAAATCGAAGCCCGTGCACTGGCTCTGGCCGCACTCAAGCGAGTGCGCGACGAGGGCCTGAATCGTCCCCGTCTTCTTGACGATGCCGAGACACGCGCCGTGATCGATTTCCTCACGAATGGTGCCGGAGAGACCGATGCGAAGATCCTCACGCACGAGATGGATCTCGCTCCGAAAAAGCTCGGTGCGCCTGGTTGGAAATTCGACGATGTGGCGAGTGATCGCGAATTCTCTGTCGCAGTGATTGGCACCGGTATGTCTGGTATTGGTGCCATGTATCGTCTGAAACAGGCGGGCGTACCATTCACAGCATTCGAGAAGAATCCGGACGTTGGCGGCGTGTGGTTGGCAAATACCTATCCTGGCGTGCGACTCGATACACCAACGTTCGGGTATAGCTTCTCATTTGCGCAGCGCACAGATTGGCCGCATGCATTTGCAACCGGTGGCGAAATCCAAGACTATGCGCGCGACATCGTTGCGCGTGCCGGGCTTCGTGAGAACATTCACTTTGGTGTTGAAGTTGTCTCGCTCAAGTGGGACGAATCCACTGGTTACTGGGATGTAGTGACTCGCACAGGCAATAATGAGTTGGCGCACCATCGCTTCAATGCGGTAATTTCGGCAGTGGGTCAGTTGGAGCGCCCCAATATCCCTGAGATCGAAGGGCAGAGCGATTTCAAAGGCGTGCGCATGCACTCCGCTCGGTGGAACCACGATGTAGAGCTTCGCGGAAAGCGCGTCGCAGTCATCGGTACTGGTGCAAGTGCATACCAGATCGTCCCGGCTATCGTTGATGAGGTTGAACACCTGACTGTGTTCCAGCGTTCTGGTCCGTGGATGGTCCCTGCCCCGAACTACTATGACGCCACTCCGAAGGCGATGCGCTGGTTGGTAGAGCATGTTCCATGCTACGGCCAATGGTTCCGACTTTCAGCGTTCTACCAAGCCGCCACTGGACGTTTGCATACTGCCATCACCGACCCGAATTGGAATCGAGAGGATTCAGTTTCGGCCAAAAACTTGGAAGTACGCGAAACGTTGACCAAAATCATTCGCGAGCAATGGAAAAACCATCCAGAGCATCTCGACAAGATCGTGCCGACATACCCGCCCGGAGGAAAGCGAATGCTGCGCGACAACGGCGTGTGGGCAGCCGCGTTGCAGCGCCCCAACGCAACGTTGGTGACCAATCCCATTGTTCGCTTCACGGAAACGGGCTTGGTGACTGAAGATGGCGTTGAACATCCAGTGGATGTTGTTGTCTATGCAACAGGTTTCACCGCTGCTGAGTTTCTTGATCCAATGGAGATTCGTGGCGTTTCAGGCCAGACCATCAAGGAATACTGGAAGGGCGACGCAAAAGCGTGGGGCGGCATTGCCGTGCCTGACTTCCCCAATTTCTTCATACTGCTTGGGCCGAACACGAATTATGTTGTGCACGGTAGCCAGCACTTCATGATGGAGTGTGCAGCGGAGTTCGCCGTCGAAGCGATCCATCAAGTCCTGCGCCGGGGCATCAAAGGCATCGAAGTCAAACAAGAGGTGCTTGATGCCTTTGTCAAGCGCGTCGATGCTGAGAACCAGCGCCGCGCTTGGGGTCGTCCGCAGATCAGCAATTGGTACAAGAATCGCTTTGGGCGGGTCTCTCAGGTGTGGCCATTCAGCCACCGTGAGTACTGGCAACTTACCCATGACGTTGACTTTGACGGCGACTTTATCTCGCATTGAACTAACAGGCCTTTGGAGCATAGAAGAATATGGCTTTAGATAGTGCCTCGAAGGCCTTGTTACAGTCTTGGGCAGCAGCAGC
>CAZBIN010000262.1:3319-4028 GCA_964491995.1 uncultured Orrella sp. | reverse complement strand
TATTGAGTGCATGTGGCCAGAAGCGTGCGCTGTAAGCGCACGGTCACTACTAAAGGAAATTGCAATGCTGAGCAAAATTATCACTGATGGCACCTGCAGGCTGACCCTGGCTAAACCTGAACGCGGCAATGCCTTGTCCGCTGATTTAGTTGAGGCGTTGTTAGTCGCTGTCGATGAAGTCTCTGCTGATCAGCGTATTCATACTTTGGTGCTGGATGCACAAGGCAAGCATTTCTGTACGGGTTTCGATTTGTCTGATCTTGACACCCAGACTGACGGTGACTTGCTGCAGCGCTTTATTCGCATCGAAACTTTATTGGCGGCGATCTGGCATGCTCCTCTGAGAACAATCGCGATCGCGCAGGGAAGAGTTTGGGGGGCGGGCGCTGACCTTTTTGCGGTGTGCGATGCCCGCGTGGCTATCGACGACGCAAGCTTCAAGTTTCCGGGAGCTGGGTTTGGTCTGGTGCTGGGAACGCGCCGCCTGGCCGAGCGTATCGGGGTCGATGCCGCGCGCCGATGTGTTGTCGACGGTTTGATACTGGACGCAGGCAAGGCTCAGGACATCGGACTGGTCGACAAGATCCTGCCGCCCGATATGCAGGCCGAAAATATCATGAGTTCCGTGCCGGCTGTCGACCGCAGAACACTATTTCAAATCCATGCGGCGACTCGTTGCGACCACCGTGATGCGGATCTCGCTGCGCTG
>CAZBIN010000262.1:0-3309 GCA_964491995.1 uncultured Orrella sp. | reverse complement strand
TATGGACTACCGTATCCGTCAGCTGCAGCACCGTTAGTGTTGCGATGACCCATTTCACGGGAAACGCCCTGAGCGGCGGCCATCACCAGCGATGCAATTTGCCGTAATGCGGCTTTTGTCAGCCTGTCAGCCGGGCCCGCAACCCCTATGGCAGCCACTGGCTTCCCGTTCATGTCCAAAACGGGTGCGGCAACGCCACGTACGCCACCCCGCCATTGACCCAGGTTGATGGCATAGCCTCGTTTACGCACTTCCTCGAGTTCGTGACGTAGCTCTTCCAGAGAGGAAATGCTGACCTCTGTGAAGGTTTCTATGTTTTGTGCGCATTTCAGTACTGTTTCTTCGTCGGCATAGGCCAGCAAGGCCTTTCCAGTCGCAACGCAATACGCCGGAGCCCTTCCTCCGACACGCGTGAATGCTCTGATTGCATGCTGGCTTTCCAGTTTTTCCAGATACAACACCTCCGTTCCATCAAGAATCGACAGGTGAACGGTTTCCTGTGTTTCCTGAGCGAGCCGTCGCATGGCAGGGCCAGCAAGGCGAAGCAAATCAATTCGCCCGGCAAGGCGCTGGCCGAGCTCCCACAGCTTCAGGCTGCATTCGTAGAGACCTTGGTCGTTTTGTCTTGCCCAGCCCGCTTCACGCATGACTTGAAGCAACCGATGTACGTCACTTTTTGCAATACCCATTTCGCGTGCAATATCAGTCACGCCCATGGGCTCTTCATGGCTTGATAAGAGCTCCAAAATGGCAAAGCCTTTGAGTAAAGAGCCTGACAGCTTGCTAGTGTTTTCCCTAAAAAGCTCTGTTTTCATCATTATTTCTCTCAAGATAGCTTGACCTGCCTGATTACGGCGATATACCATTTGTTCAAACATAAAATACGTTGTTCATTATATTTGAACAAAAAAATAATTGCAGACAAGGAGGGGTTGGTGATGACAGAAAAGAGACACGCCCTGTCTTCCCGGATTGCCGAGGTAACTGCGTTCAGTTCCGACCCGGCAAGCCTTCGGCAGGTTCTCGGGCGGTTTGTCACTGGTATTACCATCATTACAACCTGCTCAGAAGAGGGCAGTCCTGTCGGACTGACCGCCAATTCATTCAATACGCTGTCCCTGGATCCTGCGCTGGTGCTTTGGAGTCTGGGGGTTCGGCAAGGCAGTTGCGATACTTTTCGAAAATGCGCACGCTTTGCAATCAATATTCTGGCCGAGGATCAGGTCGATTTGTCACGTCAGTTTTCGCGTCCGGTCCAGAATCGTTTCGAAGGCGTCGGTTACACCTGTGAGCAGTTCGGTGTCCCGCTGATCAAAGACTGCCTGGCATGGCTGGTTTGCGATCAGTATCAAAACCATGACATCGGTGACCACATTTTGTTCATAGGGCGAGTGCTGGCGCTTGGGCAGGCCGATCGAAAGCCGCTCGCCTACCATGCTGGCGCCTACAGTCGAGTTGATGTCTTGCCAGCGCCGGGTGTTCATCCCTAGGTTTTGGTGTTTCTGTATCAGTGTCAGACGGAGGGCGTATGCCAGAGTCGTTGGAAGGAAAGTGGGTTCGCAGCTTTGCGATGCAGTTTTCCGCGTGCGGGATTGGAAAAGGCAGTTCTGTTGCCCTGCTGTGTGAAACACGTTCGCGCGCCATCAATGTCGAGCTGGCGCGACATGCTTTGTCGCAACTTGAAGCAGCGTATTTCGTGGTGGAACTTCCGACACCACCGCAAACAGAAATCGTTCCGGTGAGGTCCACGGGGGCTTCAGACGCCATTCAGCAGTTGAAGCCTGTGATATCCGCGCTCTCTGAAACGGAAGTCATTATTGATTGCACGGTTGAAGGCACGTTGCATTCTCCTGAACTGCCGCTGATCATGAAAGGGGGTGCCCGCTTGCTGATGGTCAGCAATGAACATCCCGAGATACTGGAAAGGTTCCCTCCAGATTCGAGCCTTGAAGCCAGAGTTCGCAAAGGTGTGGCACGCCTCAAGTCTTCCCGCGTGATGCGGGTCAAGTCACAGGCCGGCACTGACCTCGAAATCATTCTCGACGGATCTCCGGCAGGGGGGAACTGGGGTTATTGCACTGAGCCAGGAACGCGCTCACACTGGCCCGGCGGCCTGATTGCCGCATTTCCGAAAGCCAATGCGGTCAATGGTCGTTTGGTTTTCAACGTAGGTGACGCTAACTTGACTTTCAAGCGTTATTTTGAAAGCCGTGTGGTTGTCCAGGTCGAAAATGATTTCATTACTCAAATTGAAGGCGACGGGCTGGATGCTGAATTGCTAAGCAGCTATATCTCTGCCTGGGGAGATCGTAACGCCTACGCGGTTTCGCACATCGGTTGGGGGATGAATACTCGCGCCCGATGGGACGCCATGACGATGTATGACAAGAATGATTTCAACGGAACTGAACTCAGGGTCTTCGCAGGAAATTTTCTTATTTCCACCGGTGCGAATGAGCACGCAGGTCGGTTCACCAAAGGGCATTTCGATTTACCCATGCGTAATTGCACGATCAGTCTGGATAACGAGGTGATCGTGGAGCGCGGCATATTGCAAGGCGAACTCGCCTGAAATCCAGTATCTAGAGCATAAGGACGAACATGCATTTCGAGTTAACACCCCAGCAAAAAGAACTCATCGGGATCGCGCGTGAATTGGGAAGCACCAGGTTCGCGCCACGAGCCAGCCAGTACGACAAGACGGCCACTTTTCCCACCGAAAACTACAACGACCTCAGAGATGCCGGTTTTTTGGGGCTGTGTATTCCCAAGGAGTTTGGTGGCCTTGGCGCCGATTACCAAACTTATATGCTGGTCGCTGCTGAAATTGGTCGTTGGTGTGGTGCCACCGCACTGACGTTCAATATGCACTCGTGCGCTACTTTTTATGCGGGCACGATGCTGGATGCCTATCCATTGGATGAATCAGAGTGGAAGAAACAGCAGGTGCGTCGAAAACATCATTTTGGTCGCATTATTGAAGAGGGTCGTCTGTATTCACAGCCGTTCTCGGAGGGTGGAGAAGACTGGACGCAACGCCCTTACGCGACTTCAGCCAGGCGCGTAGAGGGTGGCTGGATCTTGAACGGTAAAAAAATCTTCGCCTCCCTGTCGGGTGCCGCCGATTTTCATGGCATCACCTGTACCGAAATTCGCGATGACAACGCCCAGCCCACTTTTCAGGATACGGTCTACCTGGCGGTCGACCAGAACAGCCCTGGCTTTGAAATTGTCGGTGAGTGGGATCCGTTAGGCATGCGTGGCACCGTATCCCGCACTTTGCTGCTCAAAGATGTGTTCGTGCCAGAG
>CAZBIN010000261.1:1735-4116 GCA_964491995.1 uncultured Orrella sp. | reverse complement strand
ACTGGCAAAGAATCTTTTTTTGTCGTCAGATCGGAGTTACCTCCGGAAGGCCCAGGAGCTGGTGATTGCCGTCATGCTTGAGACGATTCTTGACAAGCAACGCATTCTTGAGCTGTATCTGAATCTGGTCGAGTTTGGCGAAGGAGTGTTTGGCATCGAGGCCGCCGCACAGCATTATTTTAAGCGGTCTGCGGGTCGATTGACGGTCAGGCAGGCGGCCTGGCTGGCCAGCATTTTGCCGGCCCCGAAACGTTATGAACAAAACCGCAATTCGAGCTGGATCGAACGCAAGACCAGCATTGTCATGCGGCGGATGCCGCAGGTTCAGGCGCCGTGATCTGATCGCTTGATCCGGCGCCAGACCCTGGCAGTGGCTCGACCGCTAATCTATATACGCTCTCAGTCTTGTGCGTGCTTGCGGTCAAAGTCCCATACCGCCTCAAAACCCATCAGCCGGCTGAAGGACTCGAAGTTGTAGAGTTTGTCACGGATTGAAGTTGTGTCTCCGTTGTCTTTCAGCGTCTGATACACCTTGTCCAGTGCCTGTCCCATGGCAAGAAACGCTGCCGTTGGGTAAATGGCCATCTTGAAACCCATCTGCTCAAGCTCGGTCTTGCTGAGCGCGGGTGTTCGGCCTCCTTCAACGATGTTGATCAGGGTGGGTTTGGCAAATGTCGATGCAATCCTTGCCATTTCCTCGGTGCCTTCAGGCGATTCCACAAACAGGATGTCGGCCCCTGCTTCGCTGTAGGCCTGCGCGCGGCGCAGAGCCTCGTCCAGACCCAGTGTGGTGCGAGCATCTGTACGTGCCACAATCAGGAAATCCGGATCGGTGCGTGACTCAACAGCCACCTTGATCTTGCGCACCATGTCTTGCATCGGAATGACGCGGCGTCCCGGGGTGTGCCCACACTTCTTGGGAAATTCCTGATCTTCGAGCTGAATACCCGTCACACCGGCGTTTTCATAACCGCGCACCGTGTGGGCAACGTTGAGCAAACCACCGTAGCCTGTATCGCCGTCTGCGATCAGCGGTGTCTGCGTTCCTTGCGCAAAAGTGCCTGCCCGGTTGACCATGTCCGTATAACTGGCGAGCCCTGCGTCAGGCAGTCCGAGATAGGATGCGACGGTGCCGTAACCCGTCATGTATAGCGTGTCAAAACCAAGCTTGTCGGCCATGCGGGCCGAGATCATCTCGAATATGCCAGGCGCTACGATCAGGCCGGGCTCGCTCAGGCGCTGGCGAAGCCGCTTGCGTTTTGCACCTGGATCTGGAAGGTTCTGCATTTTGGTTTTTTCCTTTGGTTGGCAGCCGACAATGGTCGGCTGGGGTTGCTGTCTCGGTGACTGCTGAATTGTAGGCATATACGAGTCATGACTTGCGATGAAATATGTCTTGTATCGGGTTGACCCGGATAGTCTGGAACGCCAAACACCATTGCTTGGTAGTACCATCTTCTCACTGCTTCGTTTGACCCCGAGTCAAGGCTCTATATACAATCCGCGCTGTTTCGATGGCGAATACTGGAAGAGCGCCTCTCAATCGGTGTGGTTTGCCCTACATGCGTAAACGCTCACGAATCTTGTTTAAGGGTCCCTAAAGTGAGTGGTGCACGTATTCAAATACTGAATGCACATAATAATTTGTCTAGTTACTCAGGAGGAGTCAGCATGAAATCCATGTTTGTAAAGACGTTGTCGGTGGTGGCACTCGCCACGGCAGGCTTGATGGTCAGCACTCAGGCTCTGGCCGAGCGGACCTTGCGTGTGTCGCTGCAGGTGCCGGTTAAACACCCTGTCGGCGCTAATATCGCTTTTTTCAAGCAAGAGGTTGAGAAGTTGTCCAAGGGGCAGCTCAAGCTTGAACTTTATGATTCAGCTCAACTTTACAAAGGCAATGAAATTCCCCAAGCCGTAGGGTCGGGTGCCATCGACATGGGGTTGGTGTTGATTGATGAGTATGCTGGCACCATTCCTGCTGTTGGTTTGTTTTCGGTAGCGTTTCTGTTCCCAACGTACGAAGTGCTGGCAAAGGCGGCCGGTCCGGACAGCCCGGTGCGTCAGCAGATCGATGAAATGATCCGCAAGACGGGCACCCGTGTGATGTGGTGGCAGGACTACGGCCCAATCCAGCTGGTTTCCAAGAAGCCGGTCTCGATGCCTCAGGAAGTGAAAGGCCAGAAAGTACGCGTTCTTGGCAAACCTTCCGGCGACTTTGTTGAAGCCCTCGGTGGTATTCCGGTCAAGATCGGTGGCTCAGAGCAGTTCATGGCGTATCAGCGTGGCACAGTGGACATCGGCATGACAGGAACCACAGCGATCGAGTCCCGCAAGCTGTTCGAAGTCATGGACTACGTAACTATCACCAATCATGCCCAGAC
>CAZBIN010000261.1:0-1725 GCA_964491995.1 uncultured Orrella sp. | reverse complement strand
GAAGTGGATGAAAGAAGCCGCGCTGTCTGCCGAATTGAAGATCCGTGCTGAAACCAAGAAAGAGAACCTTGATTCAGAGAAGTTCATTGCCGACAAGACAAAAATGAAAGTCATCAATCTGACGGCGGAACAGATCAAGGCGTGGCAAACTGCTGCAGCGCCTGCCGTCGAAGCTTACATTAAAGATGCCGGTCCGGAAGGTAAGCGGTTGGTTGACGAAGTGCGCAAGCTTTACTGAGAATGACTATGCGGGCAGACAATATGCAGGCCAGACCTCGAATCCCGGGGCTGGTATGGATTGACCGGGTTTCAGACCTGCTGGGGCGTGTCGGTGATGTTTTGGTGGTTTTGATTACCGTGATGCTCACCTATGAGGTCATTGCCCGCTATGTTTTCTCGGCACCGACAAAGTGGACCCATGATGCTTCAACTATCATGCAGGTGTGGTTCACATTTCTCGGGATGGCGTTGGTGCTTCGCAAGCGAGAGATGATTCGAATCACCGCTCTGCTTGCGATAGCACCTGGGTGGTTGCGGTATGTCCTGGAAGGCGTTTCTCTGCTTCTCATCCTTGTTTTTTCTGTCGTGGCTGCGACCAAAGGCTACGACATGATGATGGACTCTTTGCGTCTGGGGCGCCGTCAGCCAACCATGATGGCATTGCCAAACTGGATTGGTGAACTGCCGATCGTGATCGGGTTCGCATTGCTTGCCCTGCAGTCGCTTGCCGAGCTGATCCGCTTACCATTCGGTCCAGCGCCGCAGTTTTCCGTAGGCGGCGAGCACGATGTGCCTTCGGCAGCCTCCGATGATCAGACCCGGGTGAATCCATCGTGACACTGCTTTATATTGCTATCGCCCTGCTGGGCCTGCTTTTTATTGGCGTACCGGTCGCATTTGCACTGGCCGGCCTCGGTGCTGCATTGATTGCGATCAAGGGCTTGCCGCTTGCAATGCTGTCGCAAAATCTTTACGGCTCGCTTGATAACTTCGTTCTGTTGTCAGTCCCGTTGTTTTTGTTGATGTCCAATATTTTGCTCAAAGGCGGAGTCGGCCGCGATCTGTTTGATGCGGTGCAGAAATGGGTGGGTCACTGGCCAGGTGGACTCGGTGTGGCGGCCTTGATTTCTTGTGGTCTTTTTTCTGCAATTTCGGGCAGTTCGGTGGCAACGGCTGCAACGGTCGGCACCGTCGCTATTCCTGAGATGACCAAGCGCGGCTATGGCAAAGGCTTCACGCTGGGACTGCTGGCGGCGGGCGGTACGCTGGGTATTTTGATTCCACCATCAATCCCATTGATTGTGTATGGCGTCATTACCGAGGAAAGTATTGGCAAGCTGTTTCTGGCCGGCGTCGTACCAGGTTTGCTGCTGATATTGTTGTTTGGAATTTACTGCGTCATCCACGCTACATTTAGTAAATCTCAGCAGCGAATGCCCAAATCCGGTGCGGCGGAAAGAAAGGCTGCGACGCTGCGTGCACTGCCCACCGTGGCACTGGCGCTGTTGATTCTGGGTGGTATCTACAGCGGCGCATTCACACCTACAGAGGCTTCTGCAGTGGGTGCGGCAGCGTCCTTCTTGCTGACCATGTTTTTTCTGCGCACGCTGACGTGGCGTGACTTTTATCACGCTGTGCGTCAGACGACGTCAACAACCATTGTGCTGTTTCTGATTGTGGTGGGCGCCAAGATTTTTGGACGAGCGATTACGATTTATCAGGTTC
>CAZBIN010000260.1:0-4138 GCA_964491995.1 uncultured Orrella sp. | reverse complement strand
GGGGTGGAGTCCGCGATGGGTTCAAAACCAAGCTCGATGAGCCTTTGCTGAACCTCGGGCTTTTTCAAGGCGATATTGAGCGCCGCATTCAGTTTGTTGACCACATCACTTGGTGTTCCTTTGGGTGCAAGCACCACGCCCCAGGTGTAAGCGGTAAAGTCAGTCAGCCCCTGCTCTTTGGCGGTTGGCAGATCAGGCATCAGTGGAGACCGGTTCGGTCCCGCATAGGCAATGCCTTTGAGCTTGCCACTTTTGATGTACTCGGCCGAACTCGCAACACCGGTGAAAGCGAACAAAACCTGCCCGCCCATCAAATCCACGAGCACCTTGCTCTCACCACCATAAGGTACGTGCATCACATCTGTGTTGGTGTACTGCCGGAAAGCTTCCCCAGCCAGATGCATGGCACTGCCGTTTCCAGCCGAGCCGTAAGGCGTTTGCTTGTTCGCTTTTAACCAGTCTACAAAGGCTGGCAGTGTCGAGGCCGATACCGATGGGTTTGCAGTCAGAATGAGCGGGTTCAGGAAGACGCTGGCGACCGGTTCAAAATCGTTCCGATAGTTGTACTTGGGATTCTTGTCCAGATGAGGATTGACTGCGATGGCAATGGTGGTCATCATCAGCGTGTAGCCATCTGGCTTTGCCTTCGTCATATATGCGGTTGCGACACGCGTGCCGGCACCGGCCTTGTTCTCGATTACAACAGGTTGACCGAGCTCTTCTGAAAGCGCTTTGGAAATCAGTCTGCCAGCAATATCGGTATTACCACCTGCAGCAAAGGGAATCACCATATGAATCGGCGCGTTCGGGAAGTCGGCCGCCATCGCGATCGGCGCCCCAAAGGCTAAAAGTGCGAGTGATTTTGTCAGAAATTTCTTAAGCATTTTTGTCTCCTGGATTGTTGTGTGTCATTGCTGGTACTACAAGCGATGTCCTCCTGCCTCTTGACTAAAGTTTTACGGTCACGCACTTGGTCTGGGTGTAGTGAGCCAGAGCTTCGATTCCCTTCTCTCGACCATGTCCACTCATCTTGTAGCCACCGAAAGGTGTTTCAACACCACCGGCATAGTATTCATTGACAAAAACCTGACCGGCTTCGAGCTGTGCCGATACTCGGTGAGCCCGTGAGAGGTTCTGAGTCCAGATTCCAGCCACCAGTCCATAGTCAGAATCATTGGCAATCTCAATAGCCATATCTTCAGTGTCAAAGGGAATGATTGACAGAACGGGTCCAAATATTTCCTCGCGTGCCACGCTCATGTGGTTGTCAACACCCGTCAGAATCATCGGTTTGACATAGAGCCCGCCATCAAGGGATGCGTCTGGACTGAGAACACCGCCTTCAAAAAACTCGATGCCATCACCGCGGATCTTGTCTTTGTATAAATTGACTTTTTCAAATTGCGCTCTGGTGATGATGGGTCCGATGGCAGACCCTGGATCGCTGCCGACCTTAAGCGTGGCAATGTACTCTTTGACCCTCTGAACGAATTTGTCGTGAATTGAACGCTCGACCAGACATCGGGATCCAGATGAGCAGACCTGGCCGGCATTGAAAACAAACGCTTTGACCGAACCCTTGACCGCTTGCTCGAGGTCGGCATCGGCAAATACGATATTTGGAGATTTTCCGCCGAGCTCCAGACCCGTTGGAATGATTCGTTGCGCCGCCGCCATGCCGATGATCTGACCTGTCTTGACCGATCCGGTAAACGAGATTTTGCGGACCTCTGGATTCTGGACAATCGCAGAACCCACCTCATGCCCAAGCCCGGTCACGACGTTCAGAACACCGGGAGGCAGGCCGCATTCGTCAACAGCGATTCGGGCCAGTGCGAGCAGGGTGACCGACGTATATTCTGAAGGCTTGGCAATCACCACGTTGCCCGTTGCCAATGCCGGGGCAATTCCACGACCTGCCTGGTTTAGTGGAGCATTCCACGGAAGTATGATGCCAACCACACCGAACGGTTCTTTTCTTGTGTAAGAGTGATACCCGTCTCCAAGATTGATGACACTGCCATGATCGATATTGACCAGACCCGCGTAGAACTCGAAGTAAAGGGCTGCCGTTTCAATGTCAGCTGATGCGTTCTGGAGATTGCGACCAGTTTCTATCTGGTCGATTTTTGCAAGTTCGGCCTTGTGCTGGCGGATCTTGTTCGAGATGTCGTGCAAAACTCGTCCACGTTGAATGGGCTTTAGCGCACGCCACGCACCCCAGGCATCTCTGGCGGCCCGCACTGCTTTGTCGACATCCTGCGCACCGCCCCGCGCAATAGAGAAAGATGCCTGCCCACTCCGAGGATCTGTCTCGTCAAGATACGCGCCGGATAATGGGTCAACCCAGTCTCCGTTGACGAAATGCTTCCACTGTTTCTGCTGTAAAAAACTCATGTGCTGCCTCTCAGGGTGTTATTTGTGATGGTTTTTTTTAACAGGTATGTCTTCGGAAGGTCTCCCGAACAGATCACGAACCAGCACTTTTTAAGTCTGCAAAGATATCAACAGAGCAGTCCTGCCGGAAGATGTCATGAGCACGTTGTCTTTTCGATGCTGCGCTGTCAATGCGGTGTCTGGGCGTTCACTATCACTAACACTGAATTTGAACGCTGATTCACTTTTGCGCATGGCGAAGCTGTTGTCAAATGTAAATTTGGCTTGTCAGGTTGCCTGGACAATGCGATGACTGGTGCTTGCATGGGGATTGCGTAGTGCGTATTTCACTGCAAAATGAGCGCCGCTTCATGACGTCGTGACCGCGATGTCATGAAGCGGCGGCAGCTTGGTTTGTCTGACGTCCAACGCTTTGCCCGTCATCACTTTCGATTGCATCACGTGGCATTGGCCTGAGCCATGACCGACGCTGATGACCCGATCCCAAGTAAGATCGAAACCCACTTTGACCAAATCCGCTTGAAGGCGGTCCGGTTCGCCATGCAAGTTACCCATGATGAAATCGCGCTCAGTAGGGCTCGGGGGTAAACGCTTGTGAGGTGGCTGTGTGGCTAAAGCGAGTCTGCTTGGCGCTCTGAAGCGTGCTCAAAGGAGAGCAAGAATTTTTTTGCCAGGCCACACCGTTTCAGTGGGTGGTGGCACCTTCTGTCTGACGATGAGAATGGTGGCTAGCAGCCAAAAACGGACAGTCGACTGCCCCAAAGACGCAGCCCGGAACGAACATTTGGGAAACGCCGAAGCATCGCTCACCACCGATATGCACGACGAGCAGAGAGAATAGTTGCGTCAACGATGCTGCAGACAGCATCGTTGACGAGGATTGATCAGCCCAGCATCTTCAGCAAGGCCTCTGCGGCGGGCTCGGATGACGCTGGATTTTGACCGGTGATCAGCAAGCCGTCGCTGACCACGTACGATTGCCAGTCACCGCCTTTGCTGTAATTGCTGCCTTTCTCTTTCAGCATGTCTTCCACCAGGAACGGCACTACTTTGGTCAGGCCGACGGCCTCTTCCTCAGTATTAGTGAAACCAGTGACTGACTTGCCCTGGACCAGCGGTTTGCCATCGGCCGACTTCACGTGGCGCAGCACGCCGGGTGCATGGCATACGGCAGCGACCGGCTTGCCGGCGGCCAGCATGGCTTCGATTAGTGCGATCGATGTGGTGTCTTCGGCCAGGTCCCACAGCGGCCCGTGGCCGCCCGGATAGAACACTGCGTCGAAGTCGGCGGCCGAGACATCTTTCAGCTTGTGGGTGCTGGCCAGTACGGTATGAGCCGCCGGGTCATTCTTGAAACGGCGAGTGGCATCGGTCTGCGCCGATGGATCGTCGCTCTTCGGGTCCAGCGGCGGCTGTCCGCCATGCGGCGAGGCCACCGTGATCTGCGCGCCAGCGTCCTTAAATACGTAGTAAGGCGCGACGAATTCTTCCAGCCAGAAACCCGTCTTCTTGCCAGTGTCGCCGAGTTGGTCGTGCGAAGTGAGAATTATCAGAATTTTCATGAAGCGACTTCTTTGAATGGGGGATGGAGCAGCGAGCGGTCTTGCCGGAGGGACCTCATTCGCTGGGCGATGTCAACTACCAGTCTACCCGAAGTCGCCGTAAAGCCACGTCCCTGAAAACGGCTGTTCGGCAAGCTTGCGGCATGGATCTGGGCCTCCACGATCTTGTCACAGTCAGC
>CAZBIN010000259.1:0-4151 GCA_964491995.1 uncultured Orrella sp. | reverse complement strand
GCTCTGGATGCTTTGATGGCTTCAAGTGCGGATGTTCAGAAGCATGTGCATATGATGCGATTGTTGCTGCGTGCGTATCAGGCACTTGGCATGCATGACAAAGTGCTTGAGACTGCGCGTCTGCTCAGACGCAAGGATGCAATAGCATCTGCACAAGGCAAGGATTATGTCGAGCATAGTGCTGCGGAGCAACTGCGGCAGTTGCAGGGGCAACCGCAGTGGAAGGAGTTCTGGAAATCATTACGTTCTGAAGAGAAACTTTACCCAGAGGTCGCTCTGGCGGGTGCTGCCGGACTTCAGGCGCAAGGAGAGTCAAGAGAGGCGTCGCGTCTGCTAGAGCAGGCGATCAAGGAAAGTTTTGATGGTCGATTGCTCGCAGCCTATGCCGGGGCAGATTCAGATCAAGTCAATGCAAGACTGCAAAAGGCAGAGGGCTGGCTGGCGCAGCGCCCGGACGATGTCGAGTTGTTGACCGCCCTTGGTGCGCTGTGTCTTGCTGCGCAGATGTGGGGGCAGGCGCAGCGCTATCTCGAACAAGCTAGCAAGCTGCGTAGTGACGCACGGGTACATGCATTGCTCGGTAGCCTTTTTGATCGCATTGGCAGGCCTCAGAGCGCTGCCAAACACTGGCGACTGGCAACCGCCGTTAGTGCATCTTTGCCGGTGCTGGCTCAGGACGTTCATCTGCCAGCGGCTGATATTGCGGCTGATCCCTTGATCCACCATATCGAGGGGTCAGTCGAGCAGTCTGATGACGCTGTGGCACACGAGCTGGCTCGTCCAACGGGTGATTCGATTGCCACTGCGCAGTCGCTGTATTCATCTTTTTCGGTCAAACGTGAGGGGGCGACCGGCGGCACGGAAACCCTGAGACAGTCTGCTGAAGACTATCACGAACTTTTTGATAGTGCGCCAATTCCCTTTGACGGGTCTCCTGCGCTGGTCATCGCTCGCTCAACTGATGAGCCTGCCACATCGGACAGCGAGCACTCTGCCGATAAAAAAAGTTCGTCAGGAACTTGAGGGCGGCTTGACGGGCAGGTTGAGTTGACAGATTGTGAAGTACTTTTGCTTGACGTTCTCCCACCCCTGAAGCAAGGCTGTCCCGGGGCACTTGGTATGATGAAGCGACGGCGCAGTCGTTTGGGTGCTTGCAGCCTTGCTGCAAGGTGATTCTGCTAAGGTGGAACTCTTTTCTGTTGTGTTGAGGGGTGCATGCTCTCGTTGTTTCCGTTGTCGCAGCCTTTGTTTCCTGACGGTGTTTTATCGTTGCGGATTTTTGAGGCTCGTTATCTTTCCTTGATTGACCAGTGCCAAAAGTCATCATTGCCTTTTGGCGTTGTTGCGCTACGCGAGGGCCAAGAGGTTCAGATGCCTGGCGTCAAGGAATCCTTTTATCGCATCGGTTGTCTGGCACACGTGACTGACGTGCGCCAGGTACAGCCGGGGCTGCTTGCGGTTCAGTGTGTGGGAGGCGACAGGTATCGTCTTGAGGCGGCAGAGCGTGACGTCCTCGGGTTGTGGCATGCCCAGGTCGAGATGCTTGGGACAGACATTGCGACAGATATTCCACCCGATCTCCAGTCAATTGCCAATAAACTCGGGGCATTGATCGCGGATTCCCAACGCCAGGGTGTCGAGCATCGCTTGCCAGTGAGCCGACCTTATCGTCTCGATGAGTGTGGCTGGGTGGCCAATCAGTGGGCTCATATGCTGAATTTGAGCGTTGAGCAGAAGGTTAGTCTTCTGGAGGAAGATGATCCTTTAGCGCGGTTGACGATGATAAAGTTGTTAATGGACCACCCGAGCCAGCACTGACTTGGGTGTGTCTTATACCTTCAAATTCTAGCCGTACGTCTCAGGGCGTGGCGATTGGTGCGTTGGCTTGCGTGAGTGCTTATTTGTGGAATTCTTGCATTGAGTCCTCGACTTTGAGTCTGATGCTCTGTGGGACCGTGGTGAGACTCTGTGACTAGACGTCAGTGATGAGATTCACTGAGCACCCGCGTCGGTCTTATTCTGCGGTCACACCAGCACTCTTGACCAGATCGACCCAGAACTTCTCGTTGCCTTGAAGATATTTGGCAAACTCTTGCGGTGAGCTTGAGACTGACACCTCTGTACCCGATGCGGCGAGCATGTCGATGACTTTCTGATCCTTCATGGCTCGTTGTGTTGCGTTGAAGATTTTGCTCACGACAGCGTCAGGGGTGTTCAGCGGTACAAAAAAGCCGTACCAGAAGTCCAGATCAAACTCGGGCAAACCGACCGCCTTCGAGCCGGGCAGGTCGGGGAATAATGCCGAACCATCGGGCTTGGTCACAACCAATGCCGTGAGTCTGCCAGATTTTGCTTGAGGCATGACGGAGGGAGGCGTTCCGATTGTCAGTTGCGTGTCGCCAGCAACGACCGACTGGATGGCAGGAGCACCACCTTTGAACGGGATGTGTTGCATATTGATACCAGCGACCTTGCTAAAAAGGGCTCCGCCAAGGTGTGGCGCAGAGCCGCTACCTGAACTTGCATAGTTCAGTGCACCAGGGTCTTTCTTTGCCAGGGCAATCAGCTCCTGAACGGTTTTAACGCCAAGGTTCGGATTGACGGCCAGAACCAGTGGTGATGAAGTGATTTTGGTGATGGGCAGAAGATCCGAACCTTTGTAGCGCAGCTTGGAGTTGATCGCAGGATTTACAGAGATCGCACTCGGGCTTGCTATCAGAATCGTGTATCCGTCCGGATCAGCCTTTGTCACCATGTCGGCCGCGATGCTCGACCCTGCTCCCGGTCGGTTTTCAACCACGATGGGTTGTCCCATTTCGCGGCTCAACGCCTCGCTGACTGCCCGAGCCGTCGTGTCAGCCGCTCCACCTGGC
This sequence comes from uncultured Orrella sp., assembly GCA_964491995.1. Taxonomy (GTDB): domain Bacteria; phylum Pseudomonadota; class Gammaproteobacteria; order Burkholderiales; family Burkholderiaceae_B; genus Algicoccus. The sequence continues at coordinate 1,278 of CAZBIN010000259.1, read as the reverse complement.
GCAAAACCGACTACCAGTTTGATAGGACGGTTTGGGTAATCTGCCTGAGCGAGGGCTAACTGAGAAAACGTACCGGCAACCAGTGCCGCAATTACCAGTTTGTGTTTAAAAGTCATGTCTATGTCTCCAGAAATTTAGAGTTGTTATTGAGTGGTTATAGATTGAAAAGGTCTGTTTTGTACACCTGCAAAGCTTGTCGACACACTCCTGCCTGTCTCGGTTACTTCAAGCCTGCCAGAACAATTTTTCCGATATGGTCGCCCGCTTCCATCATATCCTTGGCTTGGTGCAACTGGTCAAATGCAAACACGCGATCGACCACAGGGGTGATCTTGCCTTGCTCAAGTAGTGGAAGGATGTGCGCTTTGAAGTGTGGTACGTGTTCTGCTTTCTGTTGAGCCGTGCGCAGCTTGTTCGATACACCAAACAGTGTGAGCCGTTTCGCATGAAGCGCTTTCAAATCAATTTTTGCGTCCAGTACGCCATCCACATAACCAACCATAGCCAGTCGCGCCTCAAAGGCCATGATGCGGATGCATTCTTCGAAGACGGTACCGCCGACGGTGTTGATAACAAGATCAACCCCTTTTGATTGTGTGGCTTGCATCACCGATTCATAAAACCCGGGTCCACGAAGACACAGACCAATGTCCAGACCGAGTTCAGCGAGCCGGTCCAGTTTGTTCTGGGAACCCGATGTGCCAATCACCCTTGCACCGAGTGCCTTGGCCATGGTTAGCGCCGTAAGACCTACACCTGAAGAGACGCCAGCGATGAAAACCCATTCGCCGGCTTTGATATGTCCCTGAATGACTAGCATGTCGTGCACGACCAGCGAGGTCAGTGCAACGCCTGCAGCCTGCTCCCAGCTCAGTGTCTCGGGCTTGTGCATGGCCTCATGGGTACTCATGAGTACATACTCGGAGAATCCGCCGGCACAACGCCCAAAAACCGCATCACCAGGTTTGAAATTGTCGACTCCCGCCCCACATGCAACGACTTCCCCGGTGGCTTCAATCCCTATCGGCTTTGCAGAACCCGCTTTGTGAAGGCCGTGCTCAAGAAGGAACTCACCGCGGTTCAAACCCGCCGCACGCATATGCACCAGTATTTGCCCTGGCCCGGGTTCAGGTACTGGAGACTCTTTGATTTCAATCTCTGCCTGACCCTCAACAACCTGCATCCAATAGGACTTCATTCAAAACATCTCCTGGAAAATCTGTGTGACATGATCTTTGACAGCAGCTGGCTGATCTCACCCCGAACGACAGAACCCCT
>CAZBIN010000258.1:0-4174 GCA_964491995.1 uncultured Orrella sp. | reverse complement strand
AGCCTGGTCGGTGCCCACCAGTTCGCCACTGAGCAACATCCATGTGGCGTGGGTGGGTCCGATCATGGCTGGCATCAGAACGGCGTGAATGACTGACGGTATGCCTACCTTGACCTCTGGCATACCGAACTGCGATCCGGTTGCTGCGAGTCGTACATCGCAGGCCATGGCCAGCTCCAGTCCGCCGCCCAGACACCAACCTGGAATCCGGGCGATCACCGGGCTGGGAAACTGTCTGACGGCCTCACACAAGTCGCGAAGACCTGTGATAAATCGTTCTGCGCCCGCCCGATCCAGACTGGCCATCTCCTTGATGTTCGCACCTGCAACAAATGCTTTGTCACCCTGGCCTCTCAGAACCAGAACTCTGACATCGGGACGCTGCCGCAGGTGCTCCAGGGCAGTGATCAGGTCTTTGATCACTGGCGTGCCCAGAATGTTCAGATGATTTCCGGACACGATCCAGAGGCAGGCAATGCCACTGTCATCAATCGTTGCTCTGGCGTGAGCCAGCGACACCACTTCTGTCATTTCTTGATTCCTCCCGAGGATGTTGCGCTTGGATGCATGCCCGATCGTACAATGCGGCGAAGCAGGACATCATGTTTGCCGCGCCAGTCTGCGTTCGTGTCCTTGTAAGGAGCCGCTACACCTCATGAAACCCACAGCATTCACACAAAACTTTTGGGCGCAGTCCGACAGAATTTTCTGGGCAGGGATCTTGCTGGGCTTGGGGTTGTCCTGGTGGTACGCATGCAACCAGATTGTCGATGGTGATCAGCTGCAGATGATTCACAAGGGCTATCTTGGGGCTTATCAGAGTGTCTGGCTGAGCTTTGGAAACGCGGCCAGTGTGGTGGGTAATGTGCCAGGATCGTTGCTGGCCTGGGTGGTCGGTGGACCGCTGATCGTCTGGGACTCGCCCTATGCGCCCATGCTGTTTCTGATTCTGGTGCGCCTGGCCGGATTTTTGATGCTGGATGCGGTAGTGCGCAAGGTGTTCCCTGAATCGGGTCTGATGCGGCTAACGTTTCTTCTGCTGTGCTGGCTCAATCCCTGGTTTCTGTTTGACAGTCTGCTCTACAACCCGGCCTATCTGATTTTCTGTGTGGGTCTGCACTGCTTGACGGCGTGGCACATGCAGCATGGACGCAGTTTCATGACGACACTGGGGCATGTGCTGGCCATCGGCATTGCCATGCAGTTGCACTTCTCGTGGCCCTTGCTGGTGTTTCTGTCAGCACTGCTTTTTTATCGAGGATTGCTCAAGGTGAACTGGCTTGCGGTGCTGGTTGCCGTCGCGCTCATTGTATTCAGTCTTCTGCCATACATCATGGAGTTGTTGACAGATCCTTCCCTGGCACGCAATTCGGATCCCGAAACCCATTCTCGTTATATCGGCTGGGGCGCGGTCAATGTCTACCCGGTACTCAAGTCTGCTCTCTACTGGCTGCGCTACGGATCCTGGTCGTTTCCCAGCAAACTGGTGAACAATACCGGTTTTCAGTGGCTGGACATCCATTTTCTTCAGATGGTACTGGTGTTTGCGTGGAAAGCTTTACTGGGTATTCTGGGAGCGGTCACCGTGGTCATCGCTGCGATTGCCAACATCACCGCGTTCAACCACATCCGCGCCCGACTCAGGCGGACTTCACCCGCCGAGGTCACTCCAGTGGACTGGATGCTGATCTATGCCATGGCGGGTTTTATTGCTGCGTTGATCAGTGCGGGTCTTGCACCACTCGTGTTCAATTACTGGCACCTGACCCTGATTTTTCCGGTCGCTCTGTTTCCGATTCTTTTCTGGACCGACAAGTATCTCTCGCGTGAGATGCGCCGCAACGCAACAGGCTTCGTCGTGGTCTGCCTGATTTTTCTGCTGGTCAATCTGGTTGCGCTCAACGACAGCCGCAAGTTTTCCTATTCGGTTGACTATGCACAGCAGACCATGGACTATGTGCATAAGGAGATCGGGATGTCGCCACGCTAGGTGTTGGCAAACGTGAGCGTTTCGCGTGCCGGTAAGCAAACGGGTGAAACATCAGTGGGTATTTCATGAGCACAAAGGTCATGACACAGCAGCAGACAGGCGCGAGGATTTTGGTGGTTGACGACGATCAGGATCTTCGTCAACTGCTGGCGACCTACTTGAACAAGCACGGATTTGATACGGTGCTGGCCGCTGATGCCACGGATCTGGAGGCAAGAATCGTCAAGTACGAGCCTGACCTTGTCGTTCTTGATCGCATGATGCCAGGCAGAGATGGTCTTGAAGCCTGTCGGGCGTTGCGTGCTCAGCATGAGGACGTACCCATCATCTTGCTCACAGCCAAGGATGAGTCTGCGGACCGGATCATGGGTCTGGAGGCTGGTGCGGATGACTATCTCGGTAAACCCTTTGATCCTCGTGAGTTGCTGGCACGCATTCAGGCCGTACTTCGGAGAAAGGCAGGGCCCTCATCGCTTCGGGTGAATCGAGCTTTCGATTTTGGTCCGTTCAGGTTTGATCCGCAGACTCGCCAGTTATCCAGGCAAGGAACCGTGATTCACCTGACAGGTGGGGAAATCAACCTGCTGGAGGCTCTGATCCAGCATGCGGGCAAGCCCTTGTCGCGCGAACGTCTGTTGACCCTTGCGCGTGATGACGACGCGGGCGAGCGCAACGACCGGGCCATTGATATTGCGATATTGCGGTTGCGTCGTGCCATAGAGGATGACCCCAAGACGCCTCGCTGGATTCAGACCGTGTGGGGCACGGGCTATCGGTTCTCGCCATGAGCGTGTTGCGCGTCCTGTGGCCACAAACGCTCAGAGCTCGCCTGATTCTGCTGATTCTAGGCGCTGTTCTGTTTGCGCAGGCGCTCACCCTTTATGCCATCGCTCTGCACCAGCGTGATCAGGCACAAACTGCGGCAGTCAATCTGCTGGTGACAAGCATCAAGACGTTGCAGGCAGCGCTGGGAAGCATTGAGCCCGGAAAACGTGCTGAGTTTGTCGAGCTGACATCACAGGGACAGTGGAAGCTGGTGCAGCGTGATCCCCCCCGATATGCAAGGTTTCAGTCAGAGAGGGGACTTGAGCCTGCCAGCCAGGACGATCCCCAGTTGCGGCAAAGCTTGCGAGGCATGGCGCGCGAGATCAACCGCTCGCTTGGACGCGGTTCAAGGGTGGCCATTGCTGTCGGCGAGCAGCCCTACCTCTATGTTGCTTTAGCAGCAGTCAACGGGCAGATTGAGAATGCAGGACCCAGGGCAGGCGGGCTGGAACCGAGGGGGCCGACCCAGTGGTTGAGAATTCCTCTCGACCGTGTTGATCCACCCCTGACAACGGCAACCCTGGCCGGATGGCTGGGCAGTCTGGGGGCGCTGTTACTGGTTGCGGTGGGGTTCTCCTGGCATATCACCCGACCGATGACACAGCTGCTACGAGCCACGGACCAGCTTGCGGCAGGGCGTCCGGAACGTGTTGTTCCGAGCGGTCCGATTGAGACACGCCAGCTGGGTGAGCGCTTCAATGCCATGCTGGGTGCCCTGGAACAATCGGAGAGAACCCAACGCACGCTGCTCGCGGGGCTGCCACATGATCTCAAGGGTCCGCTGTCAAGAATGGCGCTGCGTATCGAGATGTCGGATGATGCGGATCTACAGCAAGGGCTCAAGCGCGATCTTTCTGACATGCAGCGTATGGTCGAGCAGTTTCTTGCCTACATCCGTGGACAGGATATGGGTTCGCTCAAGCTTGAACCTTTGCGTCTGGACGCCTGGCTTGGCGGCCGAATGGATGATATGCAACGACTAAAAAAGCCGGTCGTGCTGACTGGCCAGCTGGCGAGTGTGACGGTTCGGGCCGATATCGATGCGCTGGATCGTCTGTTGACCAACCTGGTCGACAATGCGCTTGAGCATGGGTTCCCACCTGTCGAGATTGGATTGGAGGTGCATTCAGATCAGGCGGTGCTTTCAGTGACGGATCATGGCGTTGGCATCGCGCCCGAAGACCGGCAGCGGGCCCTCGAGCCGTTTGCCAGGCTGGACAAGGCCAGAACGCGAACGGGCAATGTGGGGCTGGGACTGAGCGTGGTGCAAGCCATCGCCAGTGGGCATGGCGGCAGTGTCAGCCTTGGGCAGGGTGCTTCAGGCGGCTTGCAGGTGAGGGTGTGTTTGCCAGTTGCGAG
>CAZBIN010000257.1:0-4192 GCA_964491995.1 uncultured Orrella sp. | reverse complement strand
CACCACATTGTGTGATGCTCAAGCATGAGGACTGTCCCGGACTGGCCAAGCTCAGTGCGATACGTGCGGCCGAGCAGCAGCAGACGCTGCGCCATGTTTCGATTCTGACGGGCAATGGCGGAGGCTTGTTTCTGACCGAGGAACTCGAGCGGGGTGCTGATGGTGCCATGACAGGGTTTGCCTATCCGGAAATGATGGTGGATGTCTGTCAAGCGCATCGTCAAGGGCAGGTCGAGAGAGCGTTTGACCTGTTTGATGCCTATTTGCCGCTGGCCCGCTATGAACAGCAGGCCGGCATTGGGCTTGCCGTCAGAAAGCACCTCATGGTCCAGCGTGGTGTGATTTCCTGCGCGAGGATACGCCGTCCGGGACCCAGTCTGTCTTCTCAGGACATTGCGGATATTGACCGGCTGGTGCAGCGCCAGACGCTGCGTCTGGCCGCGCTCGGACAGGCAAAGTAAGCCAGTACAAGTTGCCCGATACGGCCGCACGCCGCGTGGCGTCGGTATTCCCTCACCCCCCTGTTTCGCTATACGCCATCGAGGAGTTAAACATGACCCAGCCTATCGACATGACTTTGTCCGACGACGTTCTGCAAGCTCTGCGCACGGTGTCGACCGCCACTTTGACGACCCTGTTACTCAAGAAGGGGCTGCGCAACGTGTGGATGAGGGGGACGCGTCCGATCAGAGCTGGCCAGCAAAGGGTGGTGGGCCGGGCCTTTACCATGAGGTTTGTGCCCGCCCGGGAAGACTTGGCCACGCCTGCCTCATGGAGCTCACCGACCTCGACGCGCGCAGCGATCGAGGCTATGCCGCTGGGTTGTATCGCAGTGGTCGATGCCAGAGGGGTGACAGATGCAGGAATTTTTGGAGATATTCTTGCTGCTCGCATCGCTAAACGCGGCGTTAGTGCCGTGGTGACCGATGGTGTGATGCGTGATGTGGCGGGCGTGCTCAAGACCGATCTGCCGATCTGGTGCCAAGGCGTGGCAGCGCCACCCTCGGTCGCAGGGCTGACGTTTGTGGATTGGCAGTCTCCGATTGGCTGTGGGGGGGTTGCTGTATTTCCGGGCGATGTGGTGGTGGCCGATGATGACGGGGCGGTGCTGATTCCCGCTGCTTTGCTTGATGAGGTCGTACCACTGGCGCTTGAGCAGGAGCGTCTGGAAGCGTGGATTGTGTCTCAGGTCGAACAGGGGGCGAGCTTGCCTGGCTTGTACCCCCCCAATGAAGAAAACCTGGCCAGGTATCGCGCCAGCCAGGGATAAGGTTCACCAGGGGGCTGTGCCTCTAGCGGATCGGTAGCCTGGGAGCTGTCAGCGCTTCGGGATGAAGGATCGCATCGAGCTTTTTCTGATCAAGCAGGCCGCGCTCGAGCACGATATCGTAGACACGTTTTCCGGTCTTGAGTGCCTCTTGGGCAACGCTGGTCGCGTTTTGATAACCAATGTAAGGGTTGAGTGCCGTGACCAGAACGATAGACCGGTCCATGTGTTCTTGAAGCACATCAAGATTGGCCGTGATGCCATCGACGCAGTTGATCTCAAGTGTCTGAAATGCGTTGCTCAGATGAGAAATGCTGCGAAACATTGAATAGGCAATGATGGGTTCAAAAGCATTGAGTTGCAGTTGGCCTGCCTCGGCTGCAAAGCTGATCGTGACGTCGTTGCCAATGACTTCATAGGCGACCTGATTGACCACTTCCGGTATCACGGGGTTGACTTTGCCGGGCATGATGCTGGATCCTGCCTGGCGCGCGGGCAGATTGATTTCCCCAATCCCTGCCCGTGGGCCACTCGAGAGCAGACGCAGGTCGTGGCAGATCTTGGAGACTTTGACGGCCACTCGCTTAAGGACACCGGACAGTTGCACGAAAGCGCCCACATCCTGGGTGGCTTCAATCAGATTCGGTGCCGTGATCAGGGGCAAACCAGTGACAGCAGCCAGATGTTCCCTGGATGTGCGGGCATAGTCAGGGTGGGTGTTGATGCCGGTTCCAATGGCTGTTGCGCCAAGATTGATCTCGCAAATCAGCGGCAGCGCTTCTTGCACGCGCAGGATATCCTCGCCGATCATGACGGAGTAGGTATGAAACTCCTGACCGAGTGTCATTGGAACGGCATCCTGCAACTGGGTTCGACCTACTTTGAGAATGTCTTTGAACTCCAGCGCCTTACGCTCAAACGCTTGCTGCAGGGAGTACATCCTGGCAAGAAGACGCTCGCAGCCACGATAGGTGGCGAGTTTGAGTGCGGTCGGATACACGTCATTGGTTGACTGACTCATGTTGACGTGTTCGTTGGGATGCAGGTGCTGGTATTGCCCGCGTTCATGCCCCATCAGCTCGAGCGCACGATTCGCGATGACTTCGTTTGCATTCATGTTGGTGGAGGTGCCTGCACCCCCTTGGATCAGATCAACTTTGAACTGGTCATGCAGATTCCCGGCCAGAATCTCCTGGCAGGCTTTGACGATTGCTTCGGTATGGGCATGTTCAAGCATGCCCAGATCACGGTTGGCCAGCGCGGAGGCTATTTTGATCTCCGCCAGCGCGTTGACCAGGTCCGCAACCTGGCCAATTGGTTGGCCCGTAATCGGAAAATTCTCAATCGCACGAAGGGTGTGCACGCCATAATACGCATGTGCCGGCACCTCCAGGTTGCCCAGCAAATCATGCTCGATGCGAAATTCGGAAATCAAACCCGTGGTGTCCATGCCAGCTCCAGTCTGCAGACGATTCTGGCACAGCATAATCTTAAATTCGCTTCGAAGCGCTGCCTCCAGGGCCGCGCTTTCTGTGTCATCGATAACGATGTCGATGGTGTGGCCGGATTCAGGCCAGCGCCAGATGCTGCCGAGTCACCGTTGGCGGCCTTCAGCCATCAGACGAGGCGATATCTCGTGACATTCTGCGTCAGAGACTTGAGATACCTGATCTCGTAATACCGCCTGGTTTAGCGGCTGCTGACGCTGTAGGTTCGAAAGCTCAGGGCTTTCTGGCTGTCGCCTTGATAGACTCTGAGCGTGCCTCTGCTTGCCTTGAAACCGTTTGGCATTTCAATGTTGCCAATCAGGTGTTCGTAGTGTCCGAGTTTGAAGGGCATCACCAGAGCTTTGACAGCGCCGGGCCGTCCGTTGGGGTAAACGCCTTCAAAAGTGACTTCAACCCGGCCATCAAAAATCGCCTTCTGTTCGTTTTCCTGAACCAGCAGAATGTGGTAATCCAGAGGTTTGTCAGTGCTGGTTTGTACAAACGTCGCTGCCGCAATACCAATTGGGTCAAATTTCAGTCCTGAGACAAGGGCGTTTGTGAACAGAGCCACTTCATCACGCAAAGGCTTGAGGCGCACGTTAAGACTATCAATTTGAGTCTGAAGCTCGCCGGTTTGCTGTTTGAACTGCTCGCGCTCGGTGGCCAGCGTGCGCTCAACCGAGGAGAGTTTGGTTTGCAGTTGCTGGCGCTCAAGTGAGATCGCGGCCAGTTCATCGGTCAATTTTTGTGACTCGAGAATGGTCAGCCTTTTCGGGCCATAACTGGCCTGAATGATCAGAACGCCACCGGCACCAAACAGAATGCCCAGCGAAAGCAGAATGAACCAGCGAGGCAGTCCCTTGGATCGCCTGCGAGTGTCATAAGGTGACGGCTTGAAGACCTGTCGGCGAGATCCCCCAAAAATTCCCATATCTTGACTTCCTGTTTAATTCGTTCCCTGAATCGCTACCCGTATCAGGGAGAACCCAACGCGAGAGTTTAAAGAATCAGATAACCAGCACGCTTTCAAAGCGTGCATTTCAACCTGCTAGGATAACCCGCAGATGTGAATCGGGTCATGCGCGTGTGACAGATCGTTGCAAATTCCAGACCAGCCCCTGGATCACCGCTTCAGAACAGACCCGTCTTGCGCCCGAGATCCGCATCTGCGGCCATTACGGCAGAGTTGTGTCCTCGTTTCACCGGGTCAGAAACGAATCCAGCGACGCCAGGCGCTGCACAGTACCCACGTCATGCCATTGTCCTTGATGAATACTTCCAAGAACCTGACCACAGTGCATGGCCTTACGCAGTAAAGGCGCAAGGGCAGCCTTTTGCCCTGCATCGATGTCGGCAAACAAATCCGCCTTGTAGACTCCGATACCACTGAAAGTGTAACGGGTTAATGTGTTGTCTGCCGAGCCGGGGGCAGCCGGAT
>CAZBIN010000256.1:0-4233 GCA_964491995.1 uncultured Orrella sp. | reverse complement strand
GCCGTCTTTGGCCTGAGCCAAAGCAACCTGCATGATTTCCTTGGTGATACCCTGAATCTTGATGTCCATCTGCAGTGCAGTGATGCCACGCTCGGTCCCTGCGACCTTGAAGTCCATGTCACCCAGGTGATCTTCATCACCCAGAATGTCAGTCAGCACGGCGAACTTGCCGGCGTCCAGGATCAGGCCCATCGCCACGCCCGCAACATGATCCTTGAGCGGAACACCGGCGTCCATCATGGCCAGAGCACCACCGCAAACGGACGCCATCGATGACGAGCCGTTTGACTCCGTAATCTCGGAAACCAGGCGGATCGTGTACTGAAAATCGCTATGATCCGGCAACAAAGCAGCTAGCGCACGCTTGGCCAGGCGACCGTGACCGATTTCGCGGCGCTTGGGCGCCCCAAAACGACCAGCCTCGCCGGTGGCAAACGGTGGCATGTTGTAGTGCATCAGGAAACGATCACGGTAATCACCTGTGATTGAATCAATGATCTGCTCGTCCTGCTTGGTACCCAAGGTTGCAACCACCAGTGCCTGTGTCTCACCACGGGTGAAAAGCGCACTGCCGTGAGCACGGGGCAACACACCGAGACGGATCTCGATGGGACGCACGGTACGGGTATCACGACCGTCAATACGAGGCTCACCACTCAGAATCTGCTGGCGCACAATCTTCGATTCAAGATCAAAGAAGATGTTCTCGACCTCAACCATGTTGGGAGCGGGCTGCTCACTGGCAGCGGCCTGCTCGACAAGCTTGGCCTTGGCAGCGGCGTAGACATCACGCAGGCGAGTTGTACGCTCCTGCTTCTGGCGAATCTGATAGGCCTCTTTGAGACCTTGCTCTGCAACGGCTTTGACGTCATTGATCAGCGCTTCATTGCGTGCGGCTGGCTGCCAGTCCCACTCGGGCTTGCCTGCCTGACGAACCAGCTCATTGATTGCACCAATCGCAGCCTGCATGGCTTCGTGACCGAATACAACACCACCAAGCATCACTTCTTCAGAAAGTTGCTGAGCCTCGGACTCGACCATCAGGACGGCAGCCTGGGTACCGGCAACAACCAGATCCATCTGGGAAGACTTCATCTGAGTCGCTGTCGGGTTAAGAAGGTACTGACCGTCCACATACCCGACACGAGCAGCGCCGATAGGGCCGTTAAAAGGAATGCCCGAGATCGCCAGAGCTGCCGATGCACCGATCATGGCCGGAATATCGGGTTCGATTTCAGGATTGACCGACAGGACGTGAACGATCACCTGAACGTCGTGGTAGAACCCTTCAGGAAACAAAGGACGCAGAGGACGATCAATCAAACGGGATGTCAGAGTCTCTTTCTCGGACAGACGACCTTCACGCTTGAAAAACCCACCGGGGATTCGTCCGGCGGCATATGTTTTTTCAACATAATCGATGGTCAGAGGCAGGAAGTCCTGACCAGGTTTGGACTGTTTGGAACCCACAACAGTTGCCAGGATAACGGTATCGTCAATCGACACCACAACAGCGCCTGATGCCTGGCGAGCAATTTCGCCTGTTTCCAGAGTGACCGTGTGCTGGCCGTACTGGAAAGTTTGTGTCACTTTATTGAACATGTAGATAAATTCCTTGCAAATTAAAAACCGTGACCACTGCGACCAATGTCGCCGGGATCACGGTTTGTTCATGCAGCGATCAACCCGAAGGGATGGATCACTTGCGCAGGCCAAGCGTCTCGATCAGTGCACGGTATGCACCCGCGTTGCGACCTTTCAGGTAGTCGAGCAGCTTGCGACGACGGCTCACCATACGCAGCAGACCACGTCTGGAGTGGTGGTCTTTCTTGTGAGCCTTGAAATGCTCTGTCAACTCGTTAATACGGGCAGTCAGCAGAGCAACCTGGACCTCTGGAGAACCTGTGTCGCCAGCGGCCCGCTGGAATTGAGAAACGATATCGGCTTTCTTGATGTCAGCTACGGACATGATTATCCTCTATGAACAAGCGCTGAACCTGAGGGGGAACAGCGTGATTATAAAAACGGTCCATTTCGACCGATGAAAAAAGTTTCGCCACAAACCTGCACCCCTGACAAATACGATGGGACAATGACAACCTCGCTGCCAGAAGACACTGAATCATTGTGTTTCGGGATCTTGCTAGCTGCGAAATTGTGTTTGATCACGACGAACTTAGAGCGTAAATTATACACGCTGCGAACTTCACTTGATGAACTCGCCCCCTTCTCTCCGTTGTCAGGTCTAGCCATGAAACACCCCCTCTTTTCTCTCTCGCGTCTTGGTACGGTAGCTGCTGCACTTGCACTGGGCGGTTGCGCATCACTTTCGGGCGTGCCAGCAGGTACCTCTTACGAAGCCGTCATCAAGGAATTCGGTAATCCACAAGTCACATGCCCTCTGCCTGACGGACGCTCACGAATGATATGGTCCCAAGAGCCTGCCGGCGAACAGGTGTGGGCGACAACCGTTGGAAGTGATCATCGAGTTGGAACCTTCGAGCAAGTCATGAGACCCAATATGTTTGAGCAGTTAGGCCAAGGCTCATGGGACTCAGCCAAGGTCCGCTGCGAGTTCGGCCAGCCGGCCAAGATTCAGGTGTTCCCGGATCATCCTCAGCGAGTCGTCTGGGAGTATCGCTTTATAGGCGGGGTCGATAATGACTTCATGATGCTTTACGTCTCTTTTGACCGTACGACCAACCAAGTGGTGAACTATTCGACCGGCCCAGACCCCGACTACAACCGACTGATGTTTGGCAGGTAAGCATAATGGTTACGAGAAAACTTGCATTGGCCACGATAGTTCTTGCCCTGAGTGGTTGTGCGCAAATCCAAAACGTCAAGCCGGGAACCTCGTTGTCCGCGGTGGAGCAGCAGTTTGGAAAACCCAACGTCAGTTGCCCGCTTCCTGGCGGTGCAACCCGGGCGATATGGTCCCAGCAACCTTATGGTGACACCGCGTGGGCTGCAGATGTAACGCCTGCCGGTGAGGTGGGTGAACTCCAACAAGTGCTGACCGACAAGTCGTTTGAACAACTCTCGGATAACACCATCTGGACGCCAGAGAAGGTCCTTTGCGCATTTGGTCCCCCGGAAAAAATTGACGAAGTGGGTATGCCCAGCGTGCGCAGGATTGTGTGGTCCTACCGTTATCGTCAGGCTGGCACGTGGCACTCGTTGATGTATGTGTTCTTCGACAGCGAAGGCAAGCGGGTCACCGAGCACTATGCTGGACCAGACCCGATGTACATGTATGACTATAGCGGTGACCGGCATTAGCAGCCTGTCATGAGGCTTGACTGAGCCAGCTTCACCAAGGAGGCTGGCTCAGCGTCTTAATGAAAGAAGGGAAGAGCCGAGTCTGGGTGAAAATGACAGAAAAACATCGACAGGCTTCGGCAACCTCTTTCGGCCGAGAAACGCCGGCGATCTCAGGATCTGCAAGACTCAATCTGAATCGGTGTTTTCTGGCTTTCGACTGAAGGTCAGGCTGCGGGCACGGCGCACTCGCCAGGCCCAGATCACCCAACCAGACAACCCATATATGATGAATAAGCCAAATAGAACGATTGGCGGGTTGCTGGAAATGAATACGAAAATTGCCACAAAAACCAGCATGCCCCAAAATGGCACGCTACGCCCAAGCGCAAAGGTTTTACCGCTGTAGAACGGCGCATTGCTCACCATCGATACGCCCGCATAAATCGTCAGAGCAAACATCATCCAGCCCAGGCTGATGCCTTCAATTGCGAGGCGGTTGTCCTGCACCAGCCAAACGAATCCCGCCACCAGCGCTCCCGCAGCAGGACTGGGTAAACCCTGAAAGAACCGCTTGTCAACGACTCCGATATTCGTATTAAAACGTGCCAGTCGAAGTGCCGCACCTGCAACATAAATAAAGGCGGCAAGCCATCCCCAGCGTCCGAGATCCGTCATCGCAAACTGATATGCGACCAGTGCAGGAGCCACGCCAAACGATGTCATGTCGGATAGCGAATCATACTGCTCACCAAAGGCAGACTGGGTATTGGTCAGACGTGCCACCCTTCCATCCATACCATCGAGAACCATTGCGCAGAAGATAGCGATGGCTGCAAGCTCGAACTTCCCATTCATCGCCTGAACGACTGCAAAAAAACCTGCAAACAAGGCTGCGGTCGTGAACGCGTTCGGCAACAGATAAATTGCCCGGCGGCGCTTCTCGAGATCGTGATGGTCAGTAGGCATTCT
>CAZBIN010000255.1:0-4237 GCA_964491995.1 uncultured Orrella sp. | reverse complement strand
AACGCTGCATCTCGACCACGATGGAGCTTACGGTAAAAAATAGCATCAATCTCAACCCTCCTTGCCTTTGGCTTGGAGGGTTTTTCATACCTGAAACAATGACTGGTATCCTGAATCTCCCTGCCTCCATGAACTCGACCTGAAGGAGTTGGAGTTAGAATAAGTAAGCCTGCGCAACCATCGTGGAGATTTTTGAGTGCCACTCTCAGCGAAGAAGCCTCCACGACAGTTATGCGAGCCTACTTACACAAAACAAAATTGCAAGAGTATTGGTGGATATTGGCCTGCAATGCTCTGATGCGGAAGAGCTTCTTCGCGAATTAAGAAATAAATGGAAAGAATATTCTGACCAATTGACAAATTATTTTTAATAAATAAAAAACACCAACCAAACTCATCAGGTTCAACTTACCAAGAAGGCACCTTAGTCCACAGTGCATAACGCCAATGTCGTATAGACCAAAGCTACCCAAACTTAGGAGTCCAAAGCTCAATTGGGCTGGGTTCAGATGATTGGCATGAGCCACAACAATGCATCAGATAGCGTTGTGTTATTTCTTTTGGTAATTTTGGTTAAGCAAAATTACCCCTGCCGCGAGCTGTGCGCTATCTCAACTGGTCAAGAGCCAGTTCCCAGTCGCCAGCAAAGAGCTGGCGCGTCAGTTCTGGTTCCCGAGCTCTGTAGGGTGTGTAGGGTCATGTATGTTTTTCCATATAAGCCGTATGGCTTATATCTGCGCGCGGGCGTACGAGCGCGCAAGCCACGGAATGAGAAAATGCTACACACCCTACACACCCTACACACCCTACATTGTTAGCAGCCTCGGGTTTGGGCTTCGTATTGGGCCTGGTAGTTTTTTGATTCGTAGCCAGACTTCAGTTGAAGCCCAGCGAAAAACATCCCGCTCGCAGTACGTGGCAGTTTTTTGAACTTTCGCTCCAGCCGCTGGCTAAAAAATTTACTTGAGCCAGCGATTTCCCCGTTTGCCTTCTTCCATGCCGAATAGCTCTCGTAGAGTTCTGAAAATTTGGCGCGTAAGCCTTCGCCGACACTACAGCATTCTCCAGCCCAGATTTGGATGTCGTCTTGCTCTTCCATGTATTCCCGGCTCGAATCGGTGACAGTGCTCGGTATAAGTAAGCCGCCAGTAGCCCACTTACGCGCACCTGCAATCGCCCACATCAAGATGCCAGGATACTCTGCTTTCAGTTTTTCTGGCAACAGGTCGTCACGGCGGGAACCAGTGAATCGTTGATTGAACGGAATCAATACCATGCGACGGACCATCGCATGGTCATCACCCTTGAGTCGTGGCTTGAAGTTTCCAGCCAAAACGTGCTTGTGGGTCACGTTAAAGGTGAACTCGTCCTTCTTCATGAACCGTGCTGTCAGCGTTGCATCGCCCGTCAATTGTTTGATGCGAGCTTCTGCCCAATGACCTGACTCTTCAAGCTCACTACTGATGGCCAAACGCTTGCCTAGCAACGCAGCAAGCGTAGTCGGATGACGCTCGTTTTTTGTTGACATGAGCGCCTCGCTGGGCAGGTTGTGGCCGTACTTTCCGGCGATGGCGCGCAGTACTTCCAAGAGAACACTTTTGCCGTTTGCACCTTCACCGTGCATGAAAAAAAGCTTTTGTTCCTTCACACTCCCAGTCAGACAATAGCCTGCCAGCCGCTGAATGAACTCAATCATTTCGACATCGTTGTCGAACACCTCACTCAGGAACTTGTCCCATACGGGTGTTGGCAACTTTAATGGAGCAACGCCACTCAATTGAGTAAAGAGAAGTCCGGCTCGCGAAACTGGCAAGCCGGTCTCAAGGTCGAATACATCACCAGGAGTGTTGAGCAGCATGGGATGTGCGTCCCAAGCTGCCACCGGAGTAACAATGTTAGATTCGCTTCGTGCCATGCTGAGCACTGCCCTAACGGTTGCAGCGCTGCACAGCCTTTTAGCAATACTTTCTTTTTTTTCTCCTTCCGCCTCAGGAGCAGCACTAAGGCATACTGATTTCACAAGAGTGAAGCGTTTCAGGTGCTCGTCGCGCTCCCAATGTTTCCCGGCGTTAACCATCCATTCCATGCCGGGACTCCAGCGTAATTTATCAGCGCAACTTTTAGCAAAACGCGCTGCCAGCTCTATTTCGCTCAAGCGTGGCGCTGCTGGAGGGGTATGTTCCTCATCTTCATCTGCCTTTACTGTCGCTGTTGGTGCAGCGGCTGCTTTTTCTAAAACCTCTTTCAAGGTGATAGCACCAGGCTGGCCTTCGTCTTTCCTACAGTCCCACGCGTTATAGTCTTTCGGCTTGCCTACTGGCATTTTTGCTACTGCGCAGCCCAACTTTTTTGCTACCGTATTCGCTTCGAATTCATCCATAACATCCGGCACTATCACCAATTGAGCACCAGGGTGCGCTTCAAGCACGGCATTAGCCACAGTGGTCATTCTTCCTAGGCCACAGACCAAAACTGCTGCATGACCGGTCTCAAGCCAACAAGCCCATGCTGCACTGATGCCACCGCACACATAGACTGGTTTGTCTTCCTTGATTGTCCCGACAACGTAGAAGGCGTTTTCCATCGGGCCGTGTGTGCGCGAGGAACCATCCGGGGCAATGTACTGGACAGCTTGCAAAGTGCCGTCTGGACGGCGCAGTGGTATCACTAAAGACCCGTACATTTCGACGTCGTCCAGCATCAAAGGGTCGGTATCGGACAGCTGCCGCAAGCCTTTTACGGCCGCTTCGGATTTAATGCCTTTTGTTTGGCAGTACGGGTTATGAATTGTGGCTGGTTCCGCACGCTCCCAGATAGCTGTCCACTCACTACTACACGGCTTGGTCGTGACCACTGGACTAGATGTTAGAAGTTCGCTACGGTCTCCTGCCTCAAGTGGCTGCCGGGAAGAGTGAAAAGAGAGCTCGTCAGATTGACTTGGTGGGTGCTGAGAAGGATAATTGAACACGTTGATTGATAGTAAGTTGAAGATGCAGACTCGAAGCGTTGGCCCGCTTTCGAGTCTGTTTTTTTTGGCTACTACTGCTAATAGCCCGGGCCGGTAAACGAATCGGAATTGCTCAAAAGACGGTTGAGCGCCTCTATGACAATTTCCTTTTCGGTCACACGGAATCCTGCTTCTTGAGAGCGTCTAAGCGCCTCCTCCCTCAGTCGCTCGGCTAACGACACCGGGAAGTTGAAGATTTTTGTTACATGAGCACGAGCTCTTCGCTCCATGCTCGGGTCGAGGGGTGAGTTCATCTTGGCCTCAAACATATATATATATATGTTAACGCAAAAGACCGAACGCAGGCAAGTGCGTTGTTGTGAACTATGGGCTTTGCAAAAATCGCCGCTCGGCCTGTCGGCTTGGGAAATGAGCTCGACTCCTGCCGCACCCAAACGCCGTTACCGCACCACCAACTAGAAGCACTACAACGCCTCGCTCAAGGGACGCGGGTCGCTGGCTGTGTGGGTTCGACAAGAATATGGCCTGGTTTGCCGCTGCCAGCTGCAAACGCGGTCGCAGCCCCACGTTCTCGGATGCGGCCATGCAGCTTTGTCTGACCATCAAAAACCTGTTTGGCCTGGCGCAGTACCAAGCGAATGGCCTGGTGCAGTCACTGCTGAGCTTGTCTGGCTTGCACTGGCCAGTACTCGACTACACCACCCTGTACAGACGCCAGCTTGGCCTGGATGTGCGCCAGCGCGGCTGCGTTGGTAGGGCACTTGCTGGTCGATTCCACGGGCATTAAGTTCTTGGGCGAAGGCGAATGAAAACGCAAAGGAGCGGCGTTTGCGTACGGCAATGAGGCCATTGGAAACAAAGATGATTACATCAAGTGTCTTGGGGAACGAGTGATGTCACGCGCCTTTGAGCGCCAGGTCAATGAGCTGCACATCTGGGCAGCCATCTTGAACCGATTTACTGAATGGGCCGCCCTCAGACGCTGGCCGTGGCATAGCTGCGCCTGGGGTTAGGGGCAGTTCGACCAAAACTTGATTTGAACGCAACAGCGCTGTATAGCATTGTTGATGGAAATATTAAGCAGACGGCATGGTCGAATGTGAGTCGGGAAGATTTGTGCCTATACATAAGGCGAAGCGAATTTTCCGCCAAGTCCTCCCCCGAGAGCATACCTGCACTCGCACCTCCTACCCAGATTGAAGGTTAGGGAAACTCTTATATGGGCGCCTCCCGGATTGCAAGAACTCGTGTGTGTGACGCTTCAGGAGG
>CAZBIN010000254.1:0-4241 GCA_964491995.1 uncultured Orrella sp. | reverse complement strand
TGGTTCGGCCCCTTAGCGCTGAGCCTTGCGAACTTCGGCTTGCTCATCGCATATCTGGCCATGAGTCTGCAGCTACGCTTCTGGCAGACTGGCCAGAGCAATATCCCACTGTGGCTGGTGACCGGTGCCATCATTTACACGGTGACACTCGAAACTTTGCGCATCTATGAGCCCTACACCGTACGACTGCACTTGATTCATGTCACGATGTCAGTTATCACCGGATATTTGTTCTTCAGTGCGGTGGGCTATTACCGAAAGATTGGCTCCACACAGCTGATTATTCTGGCGAGTACCTTTGCGCTCGAATTCTTGTCCGCAACCTCGCGACTAGTGCTAACCATCGTGCAGCCCGGCCCGACCGACCAGCAAATGACCCTGTATGAAGAGCCTTTGCCGATGGTGCTGCTACGTTGGGTGTGGCTCATGGCTAACGCCATGAGCTATTTGACAGTGATGACATTCGAGCTTGAAAAAACACTCAACAAGAATGAAACGCTCCGAGCGCTGCTAAAAGAAAAGGACCTGCTGCTCAATGCTTTGTCTAGACACAATCGGACTGACAACTCGGCGGCCATCGGGAAAACCCTGTCGCACGAGCTGCGCCAACCACTGACCACCATCCTGCTAGCTTCGAGAAGCCTCCAGGCACAGCTCAAGGCAAACGACATCTCCGACCTGAATGCTCAAGTTGATTTTCTCTGTGAGGAGTGCGAACGAAGTGCCAACCTCATCAACCAACTCGATGAGGTCTTCAGTCCAAACCGAGGAGGGTCAGGTCACTGCGTAAAGATATCCGACGTGGTCAATCAGGCAGTCAAAACACTAAAGCCACGCTTAGCTTTCGAGAACATCGAGTTGCAGATGAGCGGTGACTTTGCCTGCACCGTTGCCGCCGAACAGATCCAGATCGAGACCGTCTTCATTAATCTCATTTCGAACAGTATTAACGCACTTACCCATCGCCAGCACTGCAGATTAATCTCCATGGAAGCAAGCCAGGACACATGGCACTGCTCAGTCACGGTGCGTGACAATGGGCCGGGCATAAGCCCCATCGTCCTACCCAACCTCTGGAAACTGTACGTTACCGATGAAACGGGTGGTACTGGAATAGGATTGTGGCTGTCGCAACAGATCGTTCAAAATCATGGTGGCCTGATCGAGGCCGGCAATACGGGGGGTGTGGGCGCATGGTTTCGGGTCACACTACCGAAGAAGCAGAACATGCATTGAGTGACCAGACCGACCGTACCGTACTGTAAATTGAAAACTGTCTGTCCCAGCATTGAGCCAAGGTTTCGCCTTCGGACCGAACAGTCCCCACAAATGCACTCTTGAGCAGTAATCGAATCTGCAAAGGTCCGGTTCTATCGTCTAACATCACCGACAGACGGGATCGTCCCAGAGAGTCCAGACTCTGAACTGCGCCAGAACGGCGCCCTCTTCGTGAGCCATTACCTTCATGCAACAGCCCAGCAATATTCCTCATATTCGAATCGCGCTCGAGTGGTTTCTGAACCCGGATCATCTCCCGCTTATCTATGCTCAAGAGAAAGCCCAGTTGGATGGCAAACTAAGGATCGAACTGATCGTTCCAGATGATCATTACGACGGCTTTGATGCGCTGGCCAAAGGTGAAGTGGAGGTGGTGGTCAATGAACCTCTGCATTTGCTTGAGAAGCATGCAGGGTCTGTTGCACTGAGGTCGCTCGGAACGTTCTTTGAAACCGACGGCGGTGTATTGATCACGCATCACGCAAAGGAGACTCTGGTGTCGGGTGGTTCAATTCGCGTGGCATCGCCAGTTTCAAACCCGGTGACCGACGCTCTTTGCCAAAACATCCTGACCGGATGGCTGCGTAAACAAGGTGTCACCGTAAGGACTGATCAGATTTCAGTATACGAAGCGGGTTTTGATCACATCGAGAACTTGTGCAATGGCGCTGATGCGGCATGGCTTGCGTTTGCCAATATCGAAGGTGTTCACGCAAAGCTACTGAATCTGCCCGTCGAGATGTGTCGCACACTGGATGGTGATATCCCGGGCTTCTCTGCACTTGAGCTGATCGTTGCTCGTGAGTCTACGCCTGAAGTCAGACAAGCACTTGCGCTGTTTGTCGCCTATCTCTCTGACGCAGTCGACGCACTGAAGTCTGATCCTGGCGCGGCGCTGGCTTTGTGGTGCCGTGCGGGCAACTGCGAACCAACATCGCTTAACACCGCCATGGTCAACGATACGCTGGCTCGCTTCGTTTCGCCTGTGCGTGCAGATGCTTCGCGTTGGAAGCCGATCTGGGACTACATGCGGGCTCAAAGTGCTGACGTGGTGGATGCCGAAACATTTTCACGGATATTTGAACCTGATTGAGACCTCGCCCTCCTCCCGTGTGTCGAGGAGAATACAGGCATTGAACGAAGCGTCAGCAATGGTGTGTCATTGACATCCTCAAATGAACTCTCCCACCGCTAAACGCCTTGCGTCGTTGTAGCGGGGGTTTCGCGGGTCACAGACTTTGACTTGGCGCGTTGCCGCGCCAGCGGTTTGGGTCTCGCCGCCACGCCCGTTCCAGGCGTGTGCGCATCGATGAGGACCACCCATGCGCTGTTTTGATCGCGCGGCATCGTGAGGCCGCAATGCGGGCACACATGCACCCGTTGCGCCAGTGTCTTGGGCACAGTCTCCCAACACCCGGAACAACGTTGCGACGGTTTGAGTTGGCGCGTGTTCGACAAATGCAGGCGCGTACCAGCCTCTACCGCTTTGTACGCGAGCATTTGATGCGCCATGCCCAGCCCTGCCGAAAGAATCTCCCGATTCAGGCCGGCTTTCTGTCTGACCCTTCGCCCCGGCTGTTCCCGCGTGCCTTTGGCCGCTCTGCTTCAACTTCCTGGCGAGATTTGAGATCTGGCGGGCCAATTCTACTGACCTACACCAGAGCCAATCAGTGAATACCTTTTCATTCGCCATTCAGGCGCAAAACATTGAGTGATTCCCTAAGCTCACTGGTATGGTCGTACTCGAACCCGGTGTCGACCTGACTGTCTGCCATGGACGGTCTCCCATTCGCTTAGGATCTACCCTATAGGCTAGTGACCCGGGTGCCGCCAGAGTGCTACGGTTCTCCTGAGACAACAATCATTCACTCAGGAGACAACATGAAATCATCAGGCTTCGTAGTGCGAGCGGTGGGGACAGTATTGACGGGCATTGCAATGGTGAGCGCCAGTGCATTGGTCATGGCGCAGACCTATCCGGACCGTCCCATCAAACTGGTGGTTCCTTACCCGCCGGGGGGTGTGAGCGATACCGCTGCGCGACTGATTGCCTCCGGTCTCGAGAAAAAGCTCGGCACCCCGTTGATTATCGACAACCGTGCAGGCGCCGCTTCATCAGTGGCCAGTACTTATGTTGCCAATCAACCAGCGGATGGTTACACGCTGTACGCTGCACCGGTCTCACTGGTGATCAACCCTGCGCTGCAGGGAAGCGTTCAGTACAGGCCCTTCGAAGATTTCACACCGATCTCGATGATGATGACCTCCCCTTTTATCCTGCAGACTCATCCATCGGTTCCTGCAAAGAACGTCAAGGAACTGATTGAACTGGTCAAGGCCTCTCCTGGCAAGTATGCGATCGGCACATCTGGCATGGGCTCGATCAATCATCTGGCATCAGAATACTTTTTGAAAGAGTACGGGCTCGATATGCTGGTGGTTCACTACAAAGGCGGCATGCCAGCGGCGCAAGGGTTGCTGGGCAACCAGACACAGTTGATGTTTTCTGCAGTTCGTGAGGCGTTACCTCTGATCGAATCCCAAAAGACCAATGCACTGGCTATCACATCACAAAACCCGTCGGATCTTGTGAACAACATTCCAACACTGAATCAGGCTACCGGTTCGAAGGATTTCGAGGCGATTTTCTGGCTGGCGCTGGTGGCACCGGCAGGACTGGACAAAGCCATCCAGGACAAGCTTGGTGTTGCCATGAACGAGCTTGGCAGGGATGAGAAACTCAGGGCTGACCTCAAAAACCTTGGTATTGATCTCGACACATCCAGTCCCCAGACAGTCACTGCGAACCTGAAACGGGATGAAGCCAAGTGGGCGGGGCTGATCAAGGAACTCAAGCCCCAATAAAAATGTGAAATGAACAGGTGTGGATACGTTTTTGAGCAGACAAACCCCTTCGTCTTTGGCGTGGGTTTGTCTGTAATTTCTGGCCGTGTGAGGAAACC
>CAZBIN010000253.1:0-4254 GCA_964491995.1 uncultured Orrella sp. | reverse complement strand
TCAGTGTCGGTCACGCCTGGGGAGACCACATTGATCCGAATGCCTTTCTCGGCAACCTCCTTGGCGTAACCAACCGAAAAGGTTTCAACCGCCGCCTTGGAGGCACCATACGGGATGTAATGAAACGGCGCACCTTCCTGAGCCGCGCCTGAGGACAGATTCACAATCGACCCGGTGCACTCACCGTTCTGCAAACTCTCTTTCGCCCCCACCCGCAACGTAAACTGCCTGCAACATTCGATCAGACCCAGCACATTCACCGCAAACACACGTGCAACGGACTCGGGACTGATGGACTCCAGGTAGCCCCGCTGGCCGATAATGCCGGCGTTATTGACCAGTCCATGCAGGCGGCCAAACCGGGTGTCAACTTCGTCAAACAGGGCATGAACCTGGTCGAGCTCACCAACATCAGCCTGTATTGCGCAGGCCTGCACACCCAGCAACTCAACCTCTTGCACAACCGAATGGGCAGCAGCGGTATCGGTGACATAAGTTATGCACACCGGGTGACCGGCCTGTGCCGCTCTAAGCGCGACGGCCCTTCCAATACCACGGCTGGCGCCCGTCACAATCACTGCTCCAGCTGAATGATCGCTTGCCATCAGTTCTCTCCTAATCAAGCCTCAACCGTGTTCGTTCCTGCTCGACCGTCAGTGTGACAGTACGAAGAAATGCGTCGGCCGCAGGCGACAATGCTTCTGCCTTTCGGGTAATCAGACCTACTGTTCGCGACATCGGCACAGATCTGATCGGAATCGCTTTCAAATTGAGCGCTTTGAGAAGATCCGGATTGACCACCGGCATCACCGTTGCACCCAGTCCAGCTGCCGCCAGAGAGAACAGGGTCGGGTATTGCAAAGCCTCATACTTGAGTTCGACAGACAATCCGTTATCGCGGGTCGCCTTGTCCAGCACCTCGCGCGCCGTACTGCCAATCGATGAGCTGAGCAGACTGATCGACGCAAGGTCCTTGACCCGTGCATATCCTCGGATGGCCAGCGGATGATCACTGCGAATAATCAAAAAAAATGCTTGCTCGAACATGGGTTCAAACGACACCCCATCGGGCACGGACCGGTAAGGACCAATCCCGAAATCGATCTGACCACGCGATACCGCCGACAGCATGTCAGGCCCCAGGTCCTCACGCAGAAAGACCTTGACGTTCGGGTAGTCTTCCTGAAACGCGCTGAGCGAAGGCGGGATCAGTCCAAACGCCACGGTTGGGGAAAAAGAAGCAAACACCTGCCCTTTATCCACCGACGCGTGAGAGCGAAAGTCCGACACCAGGCGCTCAGTATCGACCAGCAGCTTTCTTGAGCGGTCCAGCAGATCAGCGCCTGCTGAGGTCAATTTAACTTGGCGGGTCGAGCGAACAAATAATGCAACCCCGAGATATTGCTCTAATTGCTGGATCTGGGCAGTCACAGCTGGCTGAGACCGGCCAATCATACTGGCCGCCTTTCTGAAATTCAGCGTTTCAGCCACCACCACGAATGTTGCAAGCCTTCTTGCAAACAGTGACTGGTTAACCAGCTCCGATCCGCTCAGCATGACCGCTCACCTACGGAAAAAAACACGCCGGCAACAACGGGACAAGGGCCCGATCTAAGCCCTTTCATCTGGACGCAGCAAGTCAAATACCCTGTCCACCACCGTGTAATCGTGGTAACCGCAACGCGCAACCGTCTGGGCTTTGACCATGTCAAAGTGTCCATCGACCAGATACTCGTCAAGAATATGCACGCCAACAATCTGGCCCACAATGAGATACCGGTCCGTGGGTGCCCCCGATAACTGCGTGAATTCGCTAAACATCACGACTTTGCACTCGAAGGCAGCAGGCGTGCGGGAAACGCGAGGGGCACGAACAATCTTGCTGGGCGCCATCTCGATATCCGCAAAATTGAACTCGCTCACATCAGACGGCAACGCGGCCGACGACAGGTTCATCTTCTCGATGAGCGGCAACGTCACCAGATTAAACACAAACTCCCCACTATCCCGGGCGTTGCGTGCACTGTCCTTGAGCCCCTCGCTGGTAAAACCGATCATGTCGGGATGACTCGAGACCGCATTAAAAAAACTGTACGGTGCAAGATTCGCCAGGCCGTTGGCATCCACGGTCGATATCCACCCGATGGGACGCGGCGCAATGATGGCTTTAAAGGGATTATGGGGCAGGCCATGCCCCTTGGCTGTCTCGTAATACATCCAGGCTCCAGATTGCCAATACTCAAATTCAGACAGGCTGGCCGTAGGCACCGCTTGCTTTTGCATAGGGCGACTCGAAAATCCAGTCAGCCATGACCTGACAGCGCCGTATGTAACGATGCTCGTCAGGGCCATAATCAGACAGTGCATTGTGCAGCGTGCCGATGTTTTCCCACATCAGCACATCACCTTCATTCCATTCATGCGTGTAGATGTACTTGTCCTGAAGCTGATGGTCAAACAGATACTGGATCATCCGGTCACTCTC
Organism: uncultured Orrella sp.; assembly: GCA_964491995.1. GTDB lineage: Bacteria > Pseudomonadota > Gammaproteobacteria > Burkholderiales > Burkholderiaceae_B > Algicoccus. Next base: position 1,769 of record CAZBIN010000253.1, on the reverse strand, counting down.
GTCGGCCGGCAGTTCGTTGATTTTCATGACGTAGCCGGGATTGGCGTAGAGCACCTTCTTGCCCGTGATAGGATGGGTCAGGAACACCGGATGATTGACTGGTGGCTTGCGGCGGCGTTGCTCCTCGGTCAACGGAGGACGACGGCTGCCTTCGCGACGGCGCATCATTTCCCAGAACTTGTTGAAGTCATGCAGCGCTGTCGCATGCGCGAGCTTATCCTTGATTTCCTGTGGAAGGTCCTCGTAGGCCTGGTGCATATTGGCGAACTGAGTGCCACCGAGCGCCTTGCCATTCCTGCGGGGGACCTTGATGGCGTGAAGCACATTGGCAAACGCGATGGTCTTGCTGTAGGACATATCGGTGTGCCATCCCTGCCCCGCATCGCCAATCCCTATCGGTTTTCCGTCTTCGAGAATATTCGACAGGATCATGACCTCGGGATGACCGGGTGCCTGAAACATGTTTGCCACATTGACCTCCAGCGAACCGAACCGAGAGCTGAAGGCTTTCTGCTGCACAGGATCGAGATCCTGCTTCGGAAAACAGACCACTCCGTAATCGCCCAAAGCCTTGACGATTGTGTCAAACGTCAACTGATCCATCGGTTGCGAGAGATTGACACCATAAATTTTTGCACCCAGGGTCTGCCCACTGGGCTCGATTCTGATGTGATTCGCCATTTTTTTATCCTTCCATATGCGGATCAGTGTCCGCTTGCCAACCGCCAATAAGGCCGCATCGTGCAGCCCTGGAAATACCCAACTTCAACCCGCCACCCGCACAGCGACATCTGAGTCATCGGGACGCCACCACGTTGACCAGGTCACCAATGACCGGACTATGCAGCCTGACCCTGTCTCCCGACTTCAGATACTTCGGTGGATTCATGAAGTGACCCACACCGGCCGGCGTGCCCGTCGCGATCACATCACCGGGCTCCAGTGTGACAAAGCGGCTGATGTAGGAAAGGATGTAGGGAATCGAAAAAATCATGTCACTGGTGTTGCCACTTTGCATCAACTCATCGTTGACCCAGCACATCAGGTCCAGATTGCCGTGATCAGCAATTTCATCTGCCGTCACCAGGCAAGGCCCCATGGGGGTAAAAGTATCCATGCTTTTGGCAAACGTTGTCTGCGGTGGACTGACGTCAAACTGAAATTCCCGGGCCGAGACATCGTTAAGCAGCGTATAGCCCGCGACCCGCGACATAGCTTCGTCAGGCGTCATGTCCTTGATCGTCTGCCCTACCACCACCGCAATTTCGACTTCCCAGTCAAGCTTATGCACGCTGGGGGGACAGACGATAGTTGCATCGGGTCCAATCACCGAAGAGCTCATCTTGACAAACAGTCGAGGCTCTTCCTGTTTGGCCATACCCCCTTCTTTCGAATGGGCGCCGTAATTACGTCCCACGCCGATGATTTTCCCTGGGCGTTGAAGTGGCGCACATAACTTCCAGGCATTTTGATCGACCTGACAGGACGCATCAGCCCGGGAGACGGCTAGGCCAAACTGCTCAAAAAGAGAACGGGAATGCTTGATCAGATCAACCATCGAGGCTGGCACAGCCTGCTCGGCCTGCGCGGCTGCATCGGCTTGCCCCGACTGGGTCAGCCATTGCGCGTAGGCCATGCGCAGATCAATGATTGCATCACCCTTGAACACCCCGATCCTGACATTCTCACCACGGGAAACACTCACCAGCTTCATCAAAAACTCCTATTTCATCAGATCAGGCAGGAACAGCGAGATGCTGGGAAAAGCA
>CAZBIN010000252.1:0-4260 GCA_964491995.1 uncultured Orrella sp. | reverse complement strand
GCGCGCAGCAGGATCAGAAAACACGGTAAAAAGCCAGCCAAGCCAGTAAGAATACCTGCACCCAAGGCAAAAGCACCGAAGGCAAAGGATCGGGCGCGAAGCTGAGCGAATAGACCGCGCCAAGCACCAGATAAAACAGGCTCTGCTTGATGTTCATGCGAGTCCCTGGCTCACTCGCGTGTGGTTTTCTGGTTCAGCTCCGGCAGGCGTCTGGCACGAACCCATAGCGCGCGCTTGGCATCGGCCCGGAGAACCTCAAACTGGACGTCATCATGCTGGTATCGATCACCACGTCTGGGGATGTGGTCAAGTTGATGCGCCAGCCAGCCACCGAGTGTGTCGTAGTCACCTTCAACAATCCGGCATCCCAGCAAAGTCTGTACCTCTTCAAGTGCTGTGCTTGCCATGATGCGCCAAGTGTTCAGTCCATCAGGAAAGATTGTCTGCTCACTGTCGTCAAACTCATCCTCAATGGCTCCCACGATCTGCTCTAGCACATTTTCCATGGTCACCAGGCCGGAGATTCCACCGTGTTCGTCGATCACAATCGCGATGTGGTCGCGATTGATGCGAAATTCTTGCAGTAGAACATTGACGCGCTTGGATTCCGGAATAAAAACCGCCGGTCGGACAAGATCGCGCAGCGTCAGTTGTGGATTGATCATGAAGCGAAGCACATCTTTGGTCATGAACATGCCGATGACATTCTCGCGCGTCCCCTCATAAACAGGAAACCGGGAGTGTGCCAGTTCCAGAATCTTGGGCATCAGAACTGGCATGGGGTCATCGACATCAAGCATATCCATGCGTCCGCGTGGCACCATGATGTCTGCGGCGGTCATGTCCGAGACGGCCAGTGCGCCTTTAAGAATGGAAAACGCATGGGCATCAATCAGGTTGCGTGCATGGGCCGCTTCAAGTACGGAGAGCACGCCCTCACGGTTTTCTGGTGGGCGGCGCACGATTGAACGCAGGCGATCAACCAGGGAGTGCCTGGGTTTGGGGCTTTGGCCTGGTTCGTGACCAGGCGAGGTAGGGTAAGGCTCGGACATTGTCAGGGTGAAGGTTGCCACCGAAAAAGGTAAGCCCTAGGATAACCGAAAGGCTTTGAAACAGTACAACCTGATTAAAAACCGCTCAAAAACAAACGCTAAACCGACTCTCAATCCAGTGTCTTGTAAGGATCGTCAATGCCCATCTGTGCCAGAATCCGGGTCTCCAGCGCTTCCATGATGCGGGCCTGTTCGTCGTCTTCGTGGTCCAGACCCAACGCGTGAAGGGTTGCATGCACACAAAGGTGAGCAGCATGGTCAAGTACGGGCTTGCCTTGTTCGGCAGCTTCCTTCCTGAGCACGGGATCACAAAGCACGATATCGGCCTGAAGTAAACTGTCCAGACCTGGTGGCTGATCGTAGTCGAACGTCAGGACATTGGTCGCGTAGTCACGCCCACGGTAAGCACGATTCAGTTCGCGCCCCTCGTCCTCATCAACAATGCGGATGGTCAGAGCCAGGCGCGCGGGGGCAGGGTTCAGAGTGCTGCACACACCGGAAGCGGCACGCTTGACCCATTTGCGTAATCTCCAGCGGGGCAGATCATCTGCCGCGATGGCGTACTGAACCGCCAGAGACACCTCAGTCATTTTGGGCTGGCTTTTTCATAGGCATCCACGATGCGCGCCACCAGTGGGTGACGCACCACATCGGCGCTGGTGAATACAGTGCTGGCAATGCCCTTGACGTCTGCCAGAACCCGCAAGGCATGCGACAGCCCACTCGGTTGTCCTTTAGGCAGGTCCATCTGGGTTGGATCGCCTGTCACCACAGCTTTGCTGCCGAACCCGATGCGGGTCAGAAACATTTTCATCTGCTGCGGGGTGGTGTTCTGGGCTTCGTCAAGAATGACGAAAGCGTTGTTCAGCGTGCGACCGCGCATGTAAGCCAGTGGAGCGATCTCGATGATCTGCTTTTCGAACAGACGCTGCACTTTGTCAAACCCCATCAGATCCCACAGCGCGTCATACAGGGGTCTGAGATACGGGTCAACTTTCTGCGTCAGATCGCCTGGCAGGAAACCAAGTCGCTCGCCCGCCTCGACGGCCGGTCGGGTCAGAATGAGCCGCTGCACATTGTCGCGTTCAAGCGCATCAATTGCACAGGCGACTGCGAGCCAGGTCTTGCCGGTCCCTGCGGGTCCCGAGCCAAATGTGATGTCGTAGTGCATGATCTGGTCGATATACTGGGCCTGGCGGGCCGAGCGCGGACGCAAATCATTGCGACGGGTCTTTAGGGGTGGCAGTGCAATGTCGGTTTTAGCCGAGTGCCCCGTGCGAGTCTCCGCAATACCAAGCTGCACAGACTCCACCGTGAGATCGTCTGCCTGCGCATCGTCATAAAACTTTCTGATGAGGGCTGCTGCTTGTTCGGTCTTTGCACCAGAAACTTCAAACTCACTGCCGCGCCGGGTGACGCTCACCCCCAGACCGTGCTCAATCTGTCGCAGGTTTTCATCAAGCGGGCCACAAAGGCGCCATAACTGGTCGTTGGATCCATTCAGGGTGAAACGCAGGGTCTTGCTCATGACGGCACCGCCTCGATTTCTCGTGTGATGACTTCGGCTCGCAGGCTGTTGGTATAAGCCTGTGTGATCGTGACATCAATCATTTGCCCAATCAGGCGCGACGGGCCTTGCAAGTTGACGATGCGGTTGTTTTCTGTGCGACCCATGATCTCTGATGGATCTCTTCGCGAAGGTCCTTCAACAAGAATTTTCTGGCGTGTACCGACCATCGACTGAGAAATCGCAGCAGCCTGGGCCGCGATGGTGGCCTGCAGGTGCTGCAGACGTTTGAGCTTGACAGTCTCAGGTGTGTCATCAACCAGATCGGCAGCCGGTGTGCCGGGCCTGCGCGAGTAGACAAAGGAAAACGACGTGTCAAAGCCGATGTCATCGATAAGCGTCATCGTCTTTGCAAAGTCGGACTCGTCTTCTCCGGGAAAACCGACGATGAAGTCTGAAGACAGCGTGATCTCAGGTCTTGCCAGGCGTAGCTTCCTGACAATCGACTTGAACTCCAGCGCTGTGTAGCCTCGTTTCATAGCTGAAAGAATCCTGTCGCTGCCCGACTGAACAGGCAAATGCAGGAATGACACGAGCTTGGGTAGACGATTGTAGGCGTCAATCAAACGCGTGGTCATCTCTCTGGGATGGGACGTGGTGTAGCGAATCCGCTCGATACCAGGGATTTCGTGCACGTATTCGAGCAAGGTGGCAAAGTCAGCAATCTCGTCAGTTTCACCCATCTGACCACGGTATGCGTTGACGTTCTGACCCAGGAGTGTGACTTCTTTGACGCCCTGGTCAGCAAGGTCTGCAACTTCGATCAGAACGTCTTCGAATGGACGCGAGACTTCCTCTCCCCGAGTGTAGGGCACGACGCAGAAGCTGCAGTATTTGCTGCAACCTTCCATGATCGATACAAATGCAGTCGGTCCTTGCACCCGGGACGGCGGCATGGCATCAAATTTCTCGATTTCCGGAAAACTGATGTCGACTTGCGAGCGCCCGGACTCGCGCTTGCGCCCGATCAACTCAGGGAGTCGGTGCAGCGTCTGGGGGCCAAACACCACATCGACGTAGGGTGCACGCTTGATGATGGCAGGACCTTCCTGACTTGCCACGCATCCGCCCACCCCGATGATCAGGTCTGGCCGGGCGAGCTTGAGCTCGCGAACCCTACCCAGATCGGAGAAGACTTTCTCCTGGGCTTTTTCGCGAATCGAACAGGTATTGAAAAGAATGATGTCAGCTTCTTCAGCAGACTGTGCAGGCTCGACATTTGCGTCCTTGCCAAGAACGTCAAGCATCTTTTCGGAGTCGTACTCATTCATCTGGCAACCGAAGGTGCGGATGAAGACTTTGGTTGTCTGTTTCATGCTCTCTGACCGAGACGGGGGTAGATCCCGGGGGCCTGTGTGTTGAAAAAACTCTTTAACTCGACGCGAAATACGTCACTCAAACTTCAACGGATCGTCTGTCATGCTTGCCCACCTATAGCCGGAGTGGTCGGGAATCTGCGGGTAGCAAGTTGTGAGAGGGTCCGGCGGCAAATCTGACTGTGTCGGTACTGGCTAAGCCAACCAGCCCCGACGTTCTGACAATCACTCGCTGTAAACCTCTTCGACAGTATCGTCTTTCTTGACTGGCTTGACGAGGTCTTCGCGTTTGACACCCAGCCACATCGCAATTGAGGCTGCGACA
>CAZBIN010000251.1:0-4262 GCA_964491995.1 uncultured Orrella sp. | reverse complement strand
GCTAACAAGGTTAGCGTCATCAAGGCAGTTCGTGAACTGACCGGTCTGGGCCTGAAAGAAGCCAAAGATCTGGTTGATGGCGCTCCCAAGCCAGTCAAGGAAGGCGTTGCAAAGGCTGAAGCTGAAGAAGCCAAGAAGAAGCTTGAAGAAGCTGGTGCAAAGGCCGAGCTCAAGTAAGCTTTGGTTTTTCCAGACCCGGAGAGGCGGTTTGTGCTCTCCGGGTTTTGCGCCTTCAGGAAACATTGTTGTCAGCTGAACACAGTCAGCAAGGTTTCCTGAAGTCGTACCCCCCCTCGAATCGCATTCAGCGATTCCAGTAACCTCGAGTCGGAGTGCTCATGCCTTACTCGTTCACCGAAAAAAAGCGCATCCGTAAAAGTTTTGCCAAACGGGAGGACGTGCAAGCCGTCCCATATCTTCTGGCCACACAACTAGAATCTTATAGAACTTTTCTTCAATCTGAAAAGTCACCGTCAAAGCGCAAGCCTGAAGGATTGCAATCCGCCTTTTCATCTATTTTTCCGATCGTCAGCCATAACAATATGGCCAGACTGGAGTTCGTTAGCTACTCCTTAGCCGATCCCGCTTTCGATGTGAAAGAATGTCAGTTACGCGGGCTGACGTTCGCGTCCTCCCTGCGTGCAAAAGTACGTCTGGTTCTGATGGACCGGGAAGTCAGCAAGCCGACCGTCAAAGAGATCAAAGAGCAGGAAGTCTACATGGGGGAGATCCCCTTGATGACGGACACCGGATCTTTTGTGATCAACGGTACTGAGCGTGTGATCGTCTCTCAGTTGCATCGTTCGCCAGGCGTGTTCTTTGAACACGACCGGGGGAAAACTCACAGCTCTGGAAAACTCCTGTTTTCAGCTCGAATCATTCCTTACCGTGGTTCCTGGTTAGATTTTGAGTTTGACCCGAAGGATGTGCTGTTCTTCCGGGTTGACCGTCGACGCAAGATGCCCGTCTCGATTCTGCTCAAAGCGATCGGGATGACGCCTGAGGCAATACTGGCTCATTTCTTCGAATTTGATCACGTTGAGATGATGGCCGAAGGTGGTCAGATCGACTTCGTGCCGGAGCGCTGGAAGGGTGAAGTCGCTCGTTTCGACATCAAAGACAAGGACGGCAAAGTCCTGGTCGAGAAAGACAAGCGAATCAATGCGAAACACTTGCGCGATCTGGTTAATTCCGGCGTCAAGCGTATTTCGGTACCTGAAGAGTTTCTGATCGGTCGTATTCTGGCAACCAAGATTGTTGATCCGGATACCGGCGAGATGATTGCGACGGCCAATGACGAGCTGACCGAAACCGTGTTGGCGAACATCCGGACGGCGGGTATTCAGTCAATCCAGACGTTGTTCATCAACGACCTGGATCGTGGTCCATTTATTTCACAGACGCTTCGCACAGACGAGACGGCAGATCAGTTGTCTGCACGTGTGGCCATTTACCGCATGATGCGCCCTGGTGAGCCGCCAACCGAGGATGCTGTCGAGGCTCTGTTTCAGAGACTGTTTTATAGCGAAGAGACATACGATCTTTCACGTGTAGGTCGCATGAAGGTCAATAGTCGTCTGGGTCATCCGGATTCCGAAAGTGACCCGATGACGCTCACAAACGAAGATATTCTCGACACGATCAAGGTTCTGGTCGACCTGAGAAACGGTCGTGGACAAATTGACGACATTGATCACCTTGGAAACCGGCGTGTTCGCTGTGTTGGCGAACTTGCCGAGAATCAGTTCCGTGCGGGTCTGGTGCGCGTTGAGCGCGCGGTCAAAGAACGTTTGGGTCAGGCTGAGACAGAGAACCTCATGCCACATGATTTGATCAACTCCAAGCCGATTTCTGCGGCAATCAAGGAGTTCTTCGGATCGAGTCAGCTGTCGCAGTTCATGGATCAGACAAACCCATTGTCAGAGATCACTCACAAGCGCCGTGTATCGGCTCTTGGACCTGGTGGTTTGACCCGTGAACGTGCCGGCTTTGAGGTGCGAGATGTACATCCGACGCACTATGGTCGAGTCTGCCCGATCGAGACACCGGAAGGTCCGAACATCGGACTGATCAACTCGATGGCGTTGTACGCTCGTCTGAATGAGTATGGTTTTCTGGAGACCCCTTATCGCAAGATTGTCGACGGTAAGGTGTCGGAACAGATCGAGTATTTGTCTGCGATTGAAGAAGGTAACTTCATCATCGCGCAGGCCAACGCTCAGCTTGATGCGTCTGGTGCATTCGTAGACGACCTGGTTGCATGTCGTCAGGCTGGTGAGACATTGCTGACGTCGCCTGACAAAGTCGATTACATGGACGTGGCGCCTTCCCAGATCGTGTCGGTTGCGGCTTCTCTGATCCCGTTCCTTGAGCATGATGACGCAAACCGTGCATTGATGGGTGCAAACATGCAGCGTCAAGCTGTGCCGTGTCTGCGTCCGCAAAAGCCTCTGGTTGGAACCGGCATTGAACGCACCGTGGCTGTCGACTCTGGTACAACCGTTCAGGCACTTCGTGGCGGAATTGTTGACCACGTCGACGCTGACCGCATCGTGATCCGTGTCAATGATGATGAAAACGTCGCGGGTGAAGTTGGCGTTGATATCTACAACCTGACCAAATACACTCGTTCGAACCAGAACACCAACATTAACCAGCGGCCTGTGGTTGTACGGGGTGACAAGGTTGCGCGGGGTGATGTACTGGCTGACGGTGCCTCGACGGATCTGGGTGAACTGGCGCTGGGTCAGAACATGTTGATCGCGTTCATGCCATGGAACGGCTACAACTTCGAGGATTCGATTCTGATCTCTGAAAGGGTCGTGTCCGATGATCGGTACACTTCAATTCATATTGAAGAACTGACCGTTGTCGCGCGCGACACCAAGCTCGGTCCTGAGGAAATCACACGCGATATCAGCAATCTCGCAGAAACTCAGCTTAACCGTCTTGACGAATCCGGTATCGTACATATCGGTGCTGAAGTCCGTGCAGACGATGTACTGGTTGGCAAGGTCACACCAAAGGGTGAGACGCAGCTTACGCCAGAGGAAAAACTGCTCCGCGCGATCTTTGGCGAGAAAGCATCAGACGTCAAGGACACATCATTGCGCGTGCCTTCCGGCATGATCGGTACGGTCATTGACGTCCAGGTTTTCACCAGGGAAGGTATTCAGCGTGACAAGCGTGCCCAGTCCATCATCGACGATGAGCTTCGCCGTTATCGCACTGATCTGAACGACCAGCTCCGAATTGTTGAGAACGATACGTTCGATCGAATTCAGAAGATGTTGGTTGGCAAGACTGTCAACGGTGGTCCGAGAAAGCTTGCTAAAGGCGTGGCCATCACAAAGGACTATCTGGACGATCTGGATCGCTGGCAGTGGTTTGACATTCGCCTTGCAGACGAAAGCAATGCACAGGTTCTCGAGCAGGCTAAAGACTCTCTCGAAGCAAAGCGTCACCAGTTTGACCTGGCGTTTGAAGAAAAGCGCAAGAAGCTTACCCAAGGTGATGAGTTGCCACCGGGTGTGCTCAAGATGATCAAGGTTTACCTTGCGGTCAAACGTCGTTTGCAGCCGGGTGACAAGATGGCTGGGCGTCACGGGAACAAGGGCGTCGTTTCAAGAATCACGCCAGTTGAAGACATGCCTCATATGGCAGACGGTACGCCAGTTGACATTGTTCTCAACCCATTGGGTGTTCCATCACGGATGAACGTTGGCCAGGTCCTTGAGGTCCACCTTGGTTGGGCGGCAAAAGGCATCGGTCGTCGAATCGATACCATGCTGCGAGATCAGCAAAAGGTGGAAATCGGTCAGTTGCGCAAGTTCCTTGATCGTGTCTATAACGAAACCGGCACAAGTGCCAAGCTTGATGACCTCACGGATAGCGAAATCGTTGAGCTTGCAAGCAACTTGCGCGATGGCGTTCCGTTTGCAACACCCGTGTTTGACGGTGCATCTGAAGGCGAGATCTCCAAAATGCTCGAGCTTGCATATCCAGAAGATATTGCAAAAGAAATCGGTCTTACAGACAGTCGCGCCCAGGCATGGCTTGTTGACGGGCGCACGGGTGAGCAGTTCGAGCGACCGGTAACGGTTGGTTACATGCACTATCTGAAGCTTCATCACTTGGTTGACGACAAAATGCACGCGCGGTCGACAGGTCCTTACTCCCTGGTCACACAGCAACCGCTCGGCGGCAAGGCGCAGTTCGGTGGCCAGCGTTTCGGGGAAATGGAAGTGTGGGCGTTGGAAGCC
>CAZBIN010000250.1:0-4284 GCA_964491995.1 uncultured Orrella sp. | reverse complement strand
ATCAACGGCACACAACCCAGAGGAGACCGGCGGCTCTGCCGACGGTGGGGTTCACTGGATCAGGAAAAAACCGGACTCACTGCCCAGGGGCAAAGAGACTCCTTTTGATGGGCAAGAAGGCGAAAACCGAAGTGGGGGTGGGTTTTACGGTTGGGGGGATACAGTGTCTGTGCGAAGATGCAGTATCCTGAAGACCGTTGTAATCAAATTTACAGGGGGATAGCAATGAAGTGGTGTGTCACTCAGCTTGTTGTCGTAAGCTTGTTAGCTCCAAGCATGGCCTCGGCGCAGATTTTCCGATGCATTAGTGCTAAGGAAGGTCTGCATAAATGAGCGCTGACCGTGGTTGGGTGTGCTGACATGACCAGATGGGCGTCTGGACGGACTGGCAGCAGGTGTTTTGGGCACGTTTCGCCCCCATTTCCCGTGCGCTGGACGCACTCATGCCAGTCTCCCGCTCAAGCGCCTGCGCACCATCCACAGATTGGCCAGGGCAAACAGCGTGTGCAACTGCGCTGTGTTCTTGGCCAGGCCGCGATAGCGCACCTTCACATGCCCGAACTGGCGTTTGATCACCCGGAACGGGTGCTCCACCTTGGCGCGGATGCTGGCCTTGATGCGCTCAAGCTGCTCGGTCAGCGCATCCATGGGATCGGTCTTGTCGAGCAACTTGCGCAGACCTGGGCGCATGGCCACATGCCACTGCACACCGGCCTTGGCGTCGGGCCGCTTGTGTGCGCCCTGGTAACCAGCGTCGGCGAAGGCATCTCTCTCGTGCCCATGCAGCAGGCTGTTGGCCTCGACCACATCGTTGACGCTGCCAGCGGTGCCGCGCACGGTGTGCACCAGGCCCGAGTCAGCATCCACGCCGATATGTGCCTTCATGCCGAAGAACCACTGCTGACCCTTCTGGCTCTGCTTCATCTCCGGGTCGCGCTCGCCGCTGGCGTTCTTGGTCGAGCTCGGTGCCGAGATCAGCGTGGCATCGACCACCGTGCCGCTGCGCAGCATCAGGCCCTTGGCGCTCAGCAGTGCGTTGATGGTTGCCAGGATCTGCTCGGCCAGCTTGTGCTTTTCCAGCACATGGCGGAAGCGCAAGATGGTGCTCTCGTCGGGCAGGCGGTCATCCCAGCCTCCCAGACCGGCAAAGTCACGGAACAGCGGCATGTCGTGCAGCGCTTCTTCCATGGCCGGGTCGCTCAGCGTGAACCACTGCTGCATGAAGTGGATGCGCAGCAGCGATTCCACCGGAAACGGCGGGCGGCCACGTTTGCCTTCGGGCAGGTGCGGCGCGATCAGCGCCACCAACTCGGACCACGGCACCACCCGGTCCATCTCGTCGAGGAACTCCCGACGGCGCGTGCGCTTCGTCGAGGTTCCCAATCCAAGGCTCGTCTGCTTCATGGGCTCTATGGTCTCAGGCAATCAGGCCGGTGCCAAGCATATGTCCGGGCGATTTATGCAGACCTTCCCTAAGTTATCTTTCGCACACTTATAAGTCGAAGTCTTGCCGCTCTCAATATTCATAAGCCATTTCTAATGTTATTTTTTTACAAATACCTGATGGTAAATAAATCAGAGCATCAAATCAGTATTGCAATTGATAACTTTACCAAAAAGAAATAGCTGAAAATTTCGATTGACAAGATTTTGGCGGATTTCTTATTATTACTGAAAACAGGCAATTAAAATCCATGCTTATTGATTCATTGGGATTTTGGCTGTGATCAATCCACAAAGACTCCAAATCACTGCATGCGATCTGATCCGTCTTGTGGTAATCTCTTGAATAGATAAGAAAGCTGCAAGAGCAGCGTACAAAGCCAAAAGACGTCGGTGGGACGTGATAGTCAGTTGCTCGTCTGTGGGGAGGCAGAGGCTGCGGCCTATACATCTCGGATCTCAACGATCCATAGCGGATGTCCTCTAACTTCACACTCACGCGCTACCGAGGCTTGTTGGTAGCAAAGGCAGCATATTTTTTATTTGAAACCTAAGAAATCGATGTATGTGGTTGTTTAATCTTGCACCTCACCTCCTGATCACTGGGTCCTTTGTCGGCTTGCTGGCGTTGGCTTTTGTAGGATTTTTCTTGGTGCCTGGCATCAACCACTGGCGGCGTTTAAACGCGGTGCTCAAAGCACTAAAAGGTCAGAACCTGCGAGAGGAAACCAGTCCTGATCAGCTCACCTTGGCCTTCAGCAAGGACAAGCAGCTCGCTCATCTCTGGAATGAGTACAGAAAGACGCTCTATGACGCCATGCCGATATCGTCAGGTGTCGTCACTACCGAGTGGCGCTCAACGGTAGCAGCTGAATCATTCTGGAATGGTCCGTTGGTAGTAGACCCCAGAGTTCATGCTGAATTTTTCAAGCACGTACCCGGAATATTCACCGGGCTTGGGATCATTGGTACCTTCATGGGGCTCATTGGAGGACTTAAAAACTTTAAGGTGAGCTCGGCCACCCAAAATGGGGATGTCATTGAACAAGCATCTGTGGCAGCGACTGCACAACAAAGCCTTGAATCTTTGATGCATGCAGTCGGTGAAGCCTTCATGATCTCTGCGGCGGCGATCGGTTCCGCCATGGCTGTTACGTTCTTTGAAAAGCTCATCCTGAATGCGCTGTACTCTCAGGTCGATCAAATTGCTGATCAATTGGATGCCCGTTTTGAAGCTAAAGCTCCAGAGAAATTTCTTGAACAAACGGCTTCATACACTGAGGAATCAGCCACTCAACTGAAGCAGCTGAAGAGCGAACTACTGAAAGACTTAACACCCATCTTGTTTGAACTCAGTGATAAGCAAGCTCAAGTTCTTGAACGTTTAGCGGGTACTTTTCAAGAGAGAATTGCTGAAACCTCTCAGCGTCAAATTGATGCCTCCAGAGACAACAGCAATGAAATGGCTGGTGCCATCTCCGGTGCTATCCGTGATGGTCTAAAAGATCCTTTGGAAGACATTAAGGCCGCTGTGACACAAGCGTCTAGCGACCAATCAGCGAACGCGATTGAAATGTTGCGCGACGTGATGACGCACTTCAGTCAAAAGATCAATGATCTTTTTGGCGGTCAACTTGCAGGCATTAACCAACTCAACCAGCAGACAGCAACAGCTATGGAGCAAGCTGTTCATAAGCTCAATGAGTTGGTGAGCAACCTGCAGGACGCAGGAAAGAGTTCTACTGAATCCATGGCTGAACAGATGACCAAAGCCATCACTCAGATGGAAGAGCGTCAAAGTCAAATCACTGCTTCCACGCAGGCCTTGCTTTCTGAACTCAAGGTGGCCATTGAGCAAGGGCAATCTGCAACAACCCGTGGGCTTCAAGAGTCTGGTGATGAAATGGCCCGTCGAATGGCCGAGGCCGTAGAAAAGATGGAGCGCCGTCAAGAGAGCATTAACCAGCGCACGCAAGAATTTGTAGAGCAAATCAAAGCGTTGGTTGCAAGCACACAAACTGAAACCAACACACAGCTTCAAACGACCCTCTCGACTTTGGGTGAAAAGCTTGGAAGCATGTTGGAGCACTTCCAAACTGTGCAGCAAGGTGTCATTTCAGCAACACAACAACGAGAACAAGAGACCGCGCAACGCACTCAAGATGTTGTCGGCACTCTGGCCAATCGAAGCAAGGAATTTGTGTCCGAGGTCGAAGGCATGTTGTCTCGCATCCAAACTGAAAGCAAAGAAACCTTCAAATCTACGGTCGATGAACTTGGTGGACAAGTAGCGACCATGTTGTCAGAAATGCGTGAAGCCCAACAAGCATCATTGGAGTCTGGCCTTCAGCGTGAGGAGGTTGCTACTAAAAAAACACAGGCAGTCATCGACAAAATGGTCAGCTCTGTTGATAGTTTGGTGGCTCAAGTCAGTCAATTGTCTTCACGCATGCAAGAAAGCGTGGCAACTTTGGCTAACACCACGAGGTCCGCTGTTTCTGGTTTAAGTGATGGCGCTGATCAAGTGAATTCTGCTGCTCGAAACTTCAAAGAATCGAGTGAAAGTGTTGTTGGTGCGATGAATCAAGCCTCAACAGTCACCGGCAAACTTTCGGAATTGACAACCGATCTCACCACTGTCTCAACGTCGTTGAAACAAGGCATTCAGGATTACCGTACACATCGTGAGGCCGTGGCCTCCTTGGTCTCAGAATTGAATGGTCTGGTCTCCAACGCCAAGACCGATGTCAGCATCACATCAGGCGTCCTTCAGCGCATCGAGCAGGCTACCGAGAAGCTGTCTACAGCTCAACTTGAAACAGAAAAGTTCATGCAAGGTGT
>CAZBIN010000249.1:1116-4350 GCA_964491995.1 uncultured Orrella sp. | reverse complement strand
TGAAGTACTTGAGCCTCATCAAGTCCGTTGAAGACTTTCTGTACTTTGAGGCAGATTTGCTCGACGAGAGAAGGTACGAAGAATGGCTAAAACTCTTGAGTGACGACATTCGATATCGCATTCCCCTGAGAAAGAACCTGCGGTTTTCGCAAAGCCATCGTGATATCAGCGATGAGAATGATATGTCCTGGATGGACGATGACAAGGAAACGCTGGTAAAGAGGGTCACCCAGATCATGACAGGCGTGCATTGGGCCGAGGAGCCCATGTCACGAGCATCGCATCTGGTCACGAATATTCGCATCGAGAATGTGGTTGAGGCTCTGGAGGGTGCGAGTCAGCTTTTCATATCGAGCAGGGTACTGGTACACAGAAGTCGTCTTGATACTGAAATCGATTTTTTCATCGGCAGGCGTAAGGATATTTTGCGCGTGGTGCCCGGTGGTTACCAGTTGGCTTCTCGGACAGTCATTCTGGACCAATCGACGTTGCTTGCGAAAAATTTGACGATTTTCCTTTGACTCATAAAGGCCCATAGCGTCAACCAGGGTGTATTGGTTTTGCCATTAGAACCCTGGGTGCTGCAGTCAACATCTGAATATTAATCATGAGTATTACGAAAACTGTCGTTGTTCATAGCATCAAGCAAGAGGCTAAAGATGTGATCAGCCTTGACTTGCGCCCGTGCAACGAAGACAGCCTGCCCTCCTTCAATGCGGGGGCACATATTGACTTGCACCTCTCTAATGGCATGATCCGGAGCTACTCTCTGGCGAATTCGCCAGAGGAGCACAACAGGTACCTGATAGGTGTGCTCCGTGATCCTTCCAGTCGAGGAGGTTCTCTTCATGTTCATGACACCGTGCGCGAGGGGGATACGCTTGAGATTGGTCTTCCCCGCAACAACTTCCCTCTGGTTGAAGATGCACCGCATACGGTTTTGGTTGTCGGTGGTATTGGAGTGACGCCTCTGCTGTCGATGATGCATCGCTTGTGTCAGTTAGAGCGATCATTTGAGGTGATGTATTTCTGCCGGTCTCGTGAAAGTGCAGCATTTCTTGACGAAATCCAGCAGTTTCAGGTCAAGACGCATCTTCATTTTGATGACGAAGCAAAGGGTCCTCCTGACTTGAAGCGCTTGCTTGGTGAGTGTGCCGGCGGGCCGTCGAATCACTATTACGCATGTGGTCCGGCACCGATGCTGGATGCTTTCGTGGAGGTTTGCCGTGATCTGGGCTATGCCAATGCCCATATCGAGCGCTTTGCTGCAGTCAAGTCTGATGCGTCGGATTTGGCGGAGCAACAGACCTATAAGGTTGATTTGCTTCGATCAGGGCAAACACTGACAGTTGATGCTGGCCGTAAGTTAATCGACGTGCTGGTCGAGGCCAAGGTAGATATCGGGTTCAGCTGTAAAGAAGGTGTGTGCGGCGCATGCGAAGTCGAGGTGCTCGAGGGCACTCCCGACCATCGCGACTCGCTTTATAGCCCTGACGAACATGCTGCAAACCGGACGATGATGGTGTGTGTTTCCGGGTGTAAGTCACCTCGGCTCGTTTTGAATTTATAGGGGTGTTGATGAAGTGGGCGGCTGCATCAAGGCGCTGCTGATGTTTAAAAATATTTGGACATTTTCCTTCGAGGAAGGTGTTCCATCTTGCTGTGAAATACCTCGATAGAGGTTCATATAAATAACGGAGACAAGCATGATGAAAAAAATGTTGTTGAAAGCGGTGGGTTGTATCGGGTTAAGTGCAGGCTTGATCGCAGGCGTACAGGCTCAGGAAGTTTTCAAGATAGGATTGGTTTTGCCTTTGACTGGGCCATTCTCTTCAATTGGCAAGCAGGCCGAGCTGGGTGCGCGGTTGTATTTGTCAGAGCATGCTGACAAAGTGGCTGGCAAGAAAGTTGAAGTTATCCTGAAAGACGATACCAGTGTGACTGACGTGAGCCGACGCCTCGCCCAAGATTTGGTGGTGAATGACAAGGTTGATGTGCTTGCAGGCTTTTTAGTGACCCCCGCAGCCTTGGCCGCAGCGGCAGTCGCCACCAAAGCAAAAGTACCCATGGTCACCATGACTGGTGCGAGCTCGGGCGTGACTCGCGCCTCTCCTTTTGTTCTGCGCAGTAGCTTCACGGTAGCGCAAGCTGCGGTAGGTGTTGCTGAGTGGGCGCCGAAAAACGGCATCACCAAAGTCGTGACCCTTGTTTCAGACTATGCCCCTGGCGCTGACGCTGAAAAATATTTTTCAGAGCGCTTCACGGCCGCTGGTGGGCAAGTCCTGGAAAAGTTGAGAGTTCCATTGCAAAGCCCGGACTTTGCACCTTTTTTGCAAAAGGTCCGAGATTTAAAACCTGATGCGCTCTTCGTGTTTGTGCCTGCCGGTGCTAACGCAGCTTTGATGAAGCAGTTTGTAGAGCGCGGTATGGACAAAGCGGGCATTCGTCTTATCGGAACGGGTGACATCACGGATGACGATATTGTGAATAGCATGGGTGACGTGGCTTTGGGTGTTATCACCTCACACCATTACTCTGTCGCGCATGATTCGCCAGAAAATCGTAAATTTGTCGAAGCTTTCAAGAAAGCCAATAACGGCTTGCGTCCTAATTTCATGGCGCTTCAAGGCTATGACGGGATGCGTATGATTTTTGAAGGTGCCGAAGCTTCCAAAGGTCAAGGGGGCGAGGCTATGCTTAAAGCCATGAAAAGCCTGACATTCGAGAGTCCTCGTGGACCCTTCAAAATCGATCCCGACACGCGCGAGCTGATCCAGAACATCTACATCCGAAAAGTCGAAAAAGTAGATGGTGAGCTTTACAACGTCGAGTTCGAGACGATCAAAGACGTCAAAGATCCAGCAGTGGCTAAGTAGTAGTCGCTGATGATCAGTGGACGCAAGGGTGTCGACAGCCGAGCCTTTGCGTTCACGCCTGCTACTACATAAAACCAACCTTCCTCGGCCGAGCGTTTCATTCTTATGTTGACAATATTATTTGATGGTATTGCCTACGGCATGCTGCTTTTCATTATGGCAGTGGGTCTGGTAGTCACCATGGGATTGATGAATTTCATCAATCTCGCACACGGTGCGTTTGCGATGGCTGGAGGATATATCACGGTAGCCCTCATGCAGAATTATGGCGTCCCGTTCCTTTGGTGTTTATTGATTGCTTTTGTATCAGTTGCCCTGATCGGTGTGATTTGCGAACGTTTCATTTACCGTCTGGTTT
>CAZBIN010000249.1:0-1083 GCA_964491995.1 uncultured Orrella sp. | reverse complement strand
CACAGACTTTTTTATGGGTTCACAGCACCAGATCGTCCAGCTCCCTGAGTGGCTGCGTGGTCGAACTGAGTTATTTGGTGGTGCCCTGGGGATGGGGCACTACCGGCTTTTCATTATTTTGGTCTGCGCCATTCTGGCGATTAGTCTCCAGTATTTTTTGTCGAAGACCAGATTTGGAAGTCGCCTGCGTGCTGCCGTTGATGACCCGAGGGTTGCTGGGGGATTGGGGCTGAACACCAGTGCGATATTTGCCGTGACTTTCGCAGTAGGTAGTGGACTGGCTGGCTTGGGAGGTGCACTTGGTGCGGAGATTCTGGGTCTTGATCCATCCTTTCCGCTCAAGTTCATTGTGTACTTTCTGATTGTGGTTGCAGTCGGGGGAACCTCTTCTGTCACTGGCCCTCTTCTGGCCGCATTGCTGCTGGGTGTTGCCGATGTGATGGGTAAATATTACGTGCCCAAGCTTGGCGCATTTGTCGTCTATGTTCTGATGATTCTCATTCTGATCTGGCGTCCTCAAGGCTTGTTTGTTCGAAAGGGAAAATAAATGAATATCGCTAAAGAGCTTTTAATAAAGCCTGCTCGATGGAACAAAGCGGAACTAGCATTCTGGATCATTGTTTTGTCTTTGCCATTCTTCGTTAGCCAGTATGCGTTGATTATCAATGAGATTGCGGTAGTGGCGCTTTTTGCCTTGTCCCTTGACCTGATTCTTGGCTACACCGGCATTGTGTCTTTGGGACATGCGGCCTTTTTGGGTTTTGGTGCCTACGTTGCGGGGCTATTTGCGAAGCATATCTTTCCAGATCCGATTGTCGGTCTGTTGGTTGCTGCGCTATCAACAGCACTCCTCGGGTTGATCTGTTCTTTGACCATTATCCGTGGAAGTGACTTGACGCGGATCATGGTGACTTTGGCGATGTCGCTTATTTTGTTTGAATTAGCGAACAAATTTGACGGGTTGACAGGTGGTGCTGATGGTTTGCAGGGTATAGCTATTGGCCCTCTGATGGGATATTACGAGTTTGATCTTCAAGGTAAGACTTCGGCAGTCTATTCGCTGGTTACCCTAGCTATTCTATT
>CAZBIN010000248.1:595-4353 GCA_964491995.1 uncultured Orrella sp. | reverse complement strand
TCCACGCTGGTGTGCGTCTGCCCTTCATTCCAATGACTGCCGACCGGATGACGGGCATCGTGTCCCGCGGTGGCTCCATCATGGCCAAATGGTGTCTGGCACATCACAAGGAGAGCTTCCTCTACGAGCGTTTTGAGGATATCTGCGAGATCATGAAAGCTTACGACGTCAGCTTCTCGCTTGGCGATGGGCTGCGTCCCGGTTCAACGTATGACGCCAACGATGAGGCACAGTTTGCCGAACTCAAGACCTTGGGCGAACTGACCAAGACGGCCTGGAAACATGATGTTCAGGTCATGATCGAAGGTCCGGGACACGTACCCATGCACATGATCAAGGAGAACATGGAGCTGCAGCTCGAGCACTGCGATGAAGCACCCTTCTACACCCTGGGCCCCCTGACAACCGATATCGCACCGGGCTACGACCACATCACCTCGGGAATCGGTGCAGCCCTGATTGGCTGGTACGGCACAGCCATGCTCTGCTATGTCACCCCGAAAGAGCACCTGGGTCTGCCCAACAAGAAAGACGTCAAGGACGGCATCATCACCTACAAGATTGCAGCCCATGCGGCAGACCTGGCCAAAGGTCATCCCGGTGCTGCGATCCGTGACAACGCACTGTCAAAAGCTCGCTTCGAATTCCGCTGGGAAGACCAGTTCAACCTGGGGCTGGATCCCGACACGGCCAAAGACTTTCATGATGAGACCCTGCCCAAGGATTCCATGAAAGTCGCACACTTTTGTTCGATGTGTGGACCGCATTTCTGCAGCATGAAAATCACACAGGATGTCCGTGAATATGCCCAGAAGCTTGGGGTGAACGAGGCAGCGGCCCTGGAGAAAGGCATGCAGGAAAAAGCGGTGGAGTTCGTTGCAAAAGGCGCCCAGATCTATCAGAAGACCTGAACACCCCAGGCGGGCTGGTCCGGACTTTTCCGGTCAGCCCAGCACTGGCGCAAGCGATCGCTGGACATCTTCCTCACTGCGACCACTGCGCTGCACGTAATCACGTAACTGGTCCTCGCCAATCACACCCACGTTGAAGTACTGCGACTGCGGGTGACTGAAATAGAACCCCGACACGCTGGCTGCGGGGTCCATGGCGTAGCTTTCCGTCAGGTGCATGCCGATCTGCTCCGGCTTGAGCACATCGAACATTTCGCGCTTGACCACATGTTCTGGACATGCCGGATAACCCGGTGCCGGCCGAATACCCTGGTAGGTTTCTGCAATCAGATCCGCATTGCCCAGTGTTTCATCCGCCGCGTAGCCCCACAGATCACGCCGAACCCGTGCGTGCAGCGCTTCTGCAAAAGCCTCGGCCAGACGATCCGCCAGACCCTTGAACATGATCGCAGAGTAGTCATCGTTATCGGCCAGGAACTGGGCTTCTTTCTTCTCGAGATTCAGGCCGGCGGTCACTGCAAACAAACCGATGTAATCCACCAGGCCGCTATCACGCGGCGCAATGAAGTCAGCCAGACATTTGTTGTCCACGCCCTCACGCTTGATACCTTGCTGCCGGAGTCCGCGCCACGTGAAAAGCACCTTCTCACGTGACTCATCCTCATAAACCTCAATGTCATCTTCGTTGATCTGGTTTGCCGGATAGAACGCCAGTACTCCACTGGCCGTGAGCCAGCGACCCTCAACCATTTTGCGCAGCATGGCCTGCCCGTCAGCAAACACCTTGCGTGCCTGCTCCCCGACCACCTCATCATTGAGGATTGCAGGATACTGACCGAACAGACTCCATGTCTGAAAAAACGGCGTCCAGTCAACGTAGTTGACCAGATCTGACAGATCGTAGTTCTTGAACTCTCGACGACCAATGAATTTCGGTTTGGGGGGTACGTAGCCCTTCCAGTCAATCGGTGTCTTGTTAGCACGTGCCTGCTGGATCGACAGTAAAGGCGTCGTCTGGCGATTGGCGTGACGACGTCGAACATTGTCATAATCCGACTCGATCTGCTCAATATAAGTATGGGCATTGTCGGACACCAGGCTCTGTGCCACACCGACACAGCGGCTGGCATCAGGCACATAAATCACTGGTCCGTCGTAGTGTGGTGCGATCTTGACTGCTGTGTGAACGCGGCTGGTGGTCGCACCACCGATCAGTAGCGGCGTCTTACGCGAGCGGAAGTACTCATCGCGCTGCATCTCGCTTGCCACATAGGCCATTTCCTCAAGGCTCGGTGTGATCAGCCCGGACAGACCGACAATGTCCGCACCTTCTTTCTTGGCGCACTCGAGGATCTGTGCCGCTGGCACCATGACCCCCATGTTGACTACCTCAAAGTTGTTGCACTGAAGGACCACCGTGACGATGTTCTTGCCGATGTCATGGACGTCGCCCTTGACAGTGGCAATCACGATCTTGCCTTTGGCACGCACATCACCGCCGGCGGCCTGAATCTGCTTTTTCTCTTCCTCGATATAGGGAATCAGATGCGCCACGGCCTGCTTCATCACTCGCGCAGACTTGACGACCTGCGGCAGGAACATTTTGCCCTGACCAAACAGATCACCGACAATATTCATGCCGTCCATGAGTGGGCCCTCGATGACCTCGATGGGTCTTCCACCTCTGTCAGCGATGGCCTGGCGAATCTCTTCCGTATCCTCGACAATAAAAGTCGTAATTCCATGAACCAGTGCATGGGCGAGGCGCTTCTCGACAGGTTGCTCGCGCCAGGTCAAATCCTCCTGGCGACGACTGGCCGAGCCTTTGACGGTTTCGGCAAACTCTACCAAACGCTCCGTGCTGCTGCGCTCATCCGCAGAATCGGTACGTCCGACAGGATGCTCGCGGTTGAGCACCACATCCTCGACAAGGTCGCGCAGCACTGGATTCAGGTCTGCATAGACACCAAGCTGCCCGGCGTTGACGATTCCCATCGTCAAGCCTTCCTGAATCGCGTAGTACAGAAAGACCGTATGAATCGCCTCTCGCATAGGCTCGTTGCCACGGAAAGAGAAGCTGACGTTGGAAATGCCACCCGACAGACGCGCATGAGGCAGGTTCTGACGGATCCAGCGAGTCGACTCGATAAAGTCGACCGCGTAGTTGTTGTGCTCTTCAATCCCGGTGGCGATGGCAAACACGTTGGGATCAAAAATAATATCTTCCGGGGCAAATCCGACCTTATGCACCAGAATGTCATAGGCGCGCCGACAGATCTCCTTGCGGCGATCAAGCGTGTCGGCCTGACCCTTCTCGTCAAACGCCATCACGACGACGGCCGCACCGTAAAGCCGGCACAAACGCGCCTGCTCAAGGAAAGGTTCTTCGCCTTCCTTGAGCGAGATCGAGTTGACCACCGGCTTGCCTTGAACGCACTTCAGACCCGCCTCGATCACAGACCACTTCGAACTGTCAATCATGATCGGAACACGGGCGATATCCGGCTCCGAGGCAATCATGTTCAGAAAGCGTGTCATGCAGGCCTGGGAGTCCAGCATGGCTTCGTCCATGTTGATATCGATGATCTGCGCACCGTTTTCAACTTGCTGGCGAGCCACGACCAGCGCTTCTTCGTAACTCTCTTCGCGGATCAGTCGGGCAAACATCTTGCTACCCGTCACGTTGGTGCGCTCACCCACGTTGATGAAGAGCGATTCCTCATCAAAATTCAGCGCTTCCAGACCGGACAGACGCGTCCTGACCGGCACATCAGGCACCACCCGGGGGGCGAGCGGACGAACTTTGCGAGCAATCTCAGCAATATGCTCAGGCGTGGTACCACAGCA
>CAZBIN010000248.1:0-585 GCA_964491995.1 uncultured Orrella sp. | reverse complement strand
CGCCATATTGACCAGGCCCGCCCTGGCGAACTCTTCAAGCCGGTCTGACGTATCCGCAGGCAGCTCGTCAAACCCGGTTTCACTCATCGGATTGGGCAGGCCGGCATTGGGATAGACACAAACATAAGTGTCACAAATCTTTGACAACTCAGCGACATAAGGCCGCATCAGGGCCGCACCAAGCGCGCAGTTCAGCCCGATGGTCACCGGTCGGGCATGCCGCACCGAGTTCCAGAATGCCTCGACGGTCTGACCGGACAGAATCCGCCCCGAGGCATCGGTGACTGTTCCGGAGATCATCAGTGGCAGCCGTTCGCCACGTTCCTGGAATACCGTTTCAACCGCAAAAATGGCAGCCTTGGCGTTGAGCGTATCGAAAATGGTTTCAAGCAACAAAACGTCCACACCGGCATCAAGCAAACCCCGAACCTGTTCTGAATAGGCTTCTTTGAGCTGGTCGAATGTCACGTTGCGTGCTGCCGGATCATTGACATCCGGTGAAATCGATGCGGTCCTGGGCTGAGGACCCAGAGCACCCGCAACGAACCGGGGGTGTTCCGGGGTTGAATACTGGTCACGTGCCTC
>CAZBIN010000247.1:429-4373 GCA_964491995.1 uncultured Orrella sp. | reverse complement strand
CCCTACCGGAAGCGATGCCCAGACGGGACATCGACATTGCCATGGCGGTCCCCAAACACCTGGACTTCAATGTGGCGTGGGCTTTCGATATAGCGCTCGACCATCACGGTGTCGTCACCGAATCCGGCCAAGGCTTCCCGACGGCACGACGCCAGCGCACCCTCAAAATCGTCTGACTTGCGCACAATTCGCATACCACGGCCACCACCACCTTTTCTGGCTTTGATGATGACCGGATAGCCAATCTGATCCGCCTCGGCGCGTAACAAGACATCGTCCTGCGAGTCGCCATAGTAGCCAGGGATGAGAGGCATGCCTGCACGTTGCGCATAGAATTTTGCACGCGCCTTGTCGGCCATGGCGGTGATCGCCTCAGGATCCGGACCTATGAACAGAATGCCTGCCTCCTGGCAGGCATGTGCCAGTGCAGGATTCTCCGAGAGAAATCCGTAACCCGGATGCAACGCATCCGCACCGCTATCGCGAGCGGCCTGCAAGATCTTCTCGATATCGAGATAGCTTTGCCTGGCGTCCGAAGGCCCAATGAAATGTGATCTGTCGCAGACTGCGACATGTTTTGACTGTTCATCCGCTTCGGAGTGAACCCCGACCGTTTCGATACCCATCCGACGGGCGGTCTGGGCAATCCGGCAAGCGATCTCACCGCGGTTGGCGATTAGAATTCGTTTCAATTTCGTTTTTCCTGTTAATGATGACCACAAGGCAACCACTCAACCTTTGACCTGTCATCGCATCCCCAAAAGGACTTCGACGTTTCGCACCAGATCCATCAGACGCGGCCCGATTTCGGTTTCCATCTGCTGATCTGACAGACGCGAAACCGGCATACCGCAGTTAAAAGCGAACCGGTGTTCATCAACCACTCCATGCAAGGGAACCCCGACAGACCGGGTCTCGCGCACCAGATTGGGAACTGCCATGCAAAACCCCCACTGGACATACTGCTGCAAAGCATCTTCCATCTGCACTCGATACTTGCTTTGAGGGCCATTCCAACCCGGGGTGATCGCATCCAGCAACTGACGTCTTTCATCATCTGGCAAACCACAAAGATAGGCTCGACCCATCGCAGTCGGATAAATCGGAATCTTTGAGCCAATACCCGCCACCACAGGGTTGATGGCTTTCGCACTGGCGCTACTCTCGATGTAGACCATCTTGCGTCCGAGCTGCATGCCAATCGAAACCACACCACCGACTTCATTGGCCATTTGCTGCATCAGTGGCCTTGCAACCTGGCGGATCTTGAGATGGGCCAGCAAAGGATAGGCCGCCGTTAAAAGAGAAAGTCCAAGCGAATAACGTCTGAGCGCAGACGAATACCGCAGAAACCCGAAACGGGCCAAGGTATAGGTGATACGCGAGACCGCCGGCTTGGAAAGACCGGTGAGGGCAACCAGCTCCTTGTTGCTCAGGTGCGGGCGAGCCAGATCGAAACAACTCAGGACCACGAGACCACGCGCCAGTGTCAGTACCAGTGACGGATCATTTTCGGAGAATTCGCCTTCCGTGCCTGGCAAAAATGCCTCTGGTGAGCGTGTACGTCCCATGGTCAATCTCAGTCGATCACTTGTTGGTTGAGAGTCCGAGCGTGTCCAGGATCTTCTGGATGCGCGCGGTTTCCTCGCCAAGAACCTGATTGATCTGATCCGGTCCGGTAAAGTCAGGCGCCCAGCCACGCGCCTCGACAAACTTCTTCCACTCATCGGTACTGGTGATTTCAGCAAACGCCTTGCCCCAGAAATTTATCTGTGCCGGCGTCAGGTCTTTGGGTCCGATAATGCCCTGGATCGATGTCGTGACGACATCGATGCCCTGCTCTTTCCACGTAGGAATAGAACTCAGCTCACCAGACAGACGGGCTGGCGAACCAACCACCAGAACTCGCAACTGGTCATTTCTCATGGCTGTCAGAAAGTTCGGTGTGCTGGCGGCCACCACATCGACGTTTTTACCCAGCAACTGCGTGACCGAATCAGCCGACGACTTGTACGGAATGAAGTTGATCTTCTGCACATCGACACCGGCCATCTGCAGTGGCAACGCAGCACCCACATGAATGTGATTGCCCAGGGCGGTTGCGAGCGCCACGTTGAGTTTGGTTGGGTCCTGCCTCATCGCCTCAACCAGATCCTTGGCCGTCTTGTAGGGCGAATCCTTATGCACAATCAGACCGACATACTCCTGGAACAGGATCGCGATCGGGCTGTAGTTGGTGTACGGACGGTCTTTCAGGGCGCCGGTGATATTGTTGTTGATGAGCGACGTGGTCAGCGTCATCAGATAGTCACCGTCACCGGGGTGTTTGTCCAGATCATTGAGTGCAACGGCCAGGGCTCCGCCCGGACGATTATTGATGATCATGTTGTTAACAAGTTTTTTTTCTACGGCGATTTTGTGAATCTGCCGTGCCACCATGTCGAGCGACCCACCAGCGCCCGCTGGCACGATGAACTGCACGACAGAGCCGGGCTTCCATTCTTGTTGTGCTGAAGCCACCTGTCCGGTCAGCGCTGCGATGGACAGTGCAATCGTTGCAATCAGTTTCATGCTGTCTCCTTGTTTATTTAATTTTTTCTTTCTTTGAGTGCTCAGCCTGATTATCAAACTGAGCACTCATTTAGGCAATTTATAGGAATATTATTCCGATAATAGGAATTAAAAAACTACCACCTCAGACTTCGATCTTTGCAATCACCTGGCCTTCTGTCACTGGATCACCTTCAGCAACCATGATCTCGATCACTTTTCCA
Source organism: uncultured Orrella sp. (assembly GCA_964491995.1). GTDB lineage: Bacteria > Pseudomonadota > Gammaproteobacteria > Burkholderiales > Burkholderiaceae_B > Algicoccus. Next base: position 1,599 of record CAZBIN010000247.1, on the reverse strand, counting down.
GGCTTTTCAGAAACCAGAGGAATCTCCATTTTCATCGACTCGATCAGAAGAATCGGCTCGTCTGCGTCAACCGAAGCACCCACTTCCATCAGGATTTTCCAGACCGATCCGGTCACCTCTGACATCAACTCCATTTGTGCCATTGCGTTTTTCTCCAAAGATAAAAAAATTAGCTGTTCGATTAAACCGCGTTACCTGGATCAGAGCAAGAGATCATTTGACCCTGCGTATAGCGACATCCGATGATGAATACGCGACTCACAGACCAGAAGCGTCAAAGGCAAGGGGCTTGTCGTATTTTTTGTATGCTCGCATGCTGGAATCATCAACGTGCTCTTAGATGCTCAATCACACTTTCCAGACACGCCGATATACGCGGGGTCTTTGGTGGATTTCATCTAGCCGGACCCAACGAGGCCATCATTGCAGGAACCATCGACGGCATGAAGCCCTTCAATCTCCAGCGCATCGCGGCCGGTCATTGCACGGGGTGGCGTGCCTTGAGTCGTCTGACCCAGACATGCGGTGAGCAGACTTTGTCACCCACAGCTGTCGCAAAGCGATTCGTATGCGCTACGGGTCGGTCGCAAAACAGCGTCAGCGTGAAGGTCCTGCCGGGTTAAAGGTCTTGCCAGACGCGGCCAGAGACTCGAGCAGCGCCGCAGGCTGCCACCAGGTCTGCGCCCCGGGTTCTGCCGCAAAACGCCGTAGAGCGCTCGCCACATTCTCAAGCCCCACCAGATCGGCGTAGAACATGGGTCCGCCATGCTGTCTTGGAAACCCGTAACCATTCAAATACACCACGTCAATATCACTGGCGCGGATCGCGATACCCTCTTCCAGTATCCGCGCACCTTCGTTAACCAGCGCGTACACGCAGCGTTGCACCACTTCACTATCCGGGACTTCTCGCGGCTTGATACCTTGCGCGAGCCGAAAGGCTTCGATGATCTGGCTGACATCCGGATCCACGATCGGGTTGCGACTCGTTCCTTCGTAGCGATACCATCCCTTGCCAGTCTTCTGACCCAACCGCCCCTTCTCCACCAGATCATCCGCGATGTGCGGGCGAAAGGTCTGGGGGCTTGTATCACGATAGCGTTTGCGGGTCGCGTACCCGATATCCAGTCCTGCCAGGTCCCCCATCCGGAAAGGTCCCATGGAAAATCC
>CAZBIN010000247.1:0-419 GCA_964491995.1 uncultured Orrella sp. | reverse complement strand
ACGCCTCCAGCGCCTGGTCGACTTGCTCAGGTGATGCACCCTGAGCCACCAGATCATGCGCAGCGGTCGTGTACCGTGCGACCATCCGGTTGCCGATAAAGCCATCGCAAACCCCTGCCACCACAGCGATCTTTCCGATACGTCTGGCCAGTGTCATACAGGTCAGAAGCACATCATCATCCGTCTTGTGCCCGCGCACAATTTCAAGCAACTTCATCACGTTGGCCGGACTGAAGAAATGCAGGCCCAACACATTTCCAGGTCGAGACGTACAGACCGCCAGCAGATCAATGTTCAGATATGAGGTGTTCGATGCCAGAATCGCGTCAGGCTTGCAAACCGCATCGAGGCGAGAAAACACCCGCTGCTTGACGGCCATGTCCTCAAACACAGCTTCGATCACCAGATCAGCATCCTTG
>CAZBIN010000246.1:0-4406 GCA_964491995.1 uncultured Orrella sp. | reverse complement strand
TGCTTAAATCGTGAACGGCACCTGCACGTTACTGGTGAACCCGCAACATCAAGGAGACCACTCAATAACATGAGGTGAGGTTAATGAGGCTTTTAATCTTTCAAAGCCTTTCATGGATTCCTCCTTGGTGCTTTCACAGAATAGCATTGCCATATGGCTTGGGCCAAAAATATATCTAAGTGCGTCGCCCGTGCATAATCCTGCCTCAACATCACAGTTAGGTCCGGACATATCTTTGTGCCAAACTCCTGGCTGCACTTGATGGGCAAGTGCGATAAGTTGTCGATACCTACCCGCCATTACGTCATAACTTACGTCTGCTGCTGGCGTAGATGCTGGGATAGTCATGAAGGTGGGGGGCGATTGTCCCTCCACTGGCTGAAGTAATCCGAAACAGTAGGGGTCTGACGTCTCTTTTGGCTGTGCCGCTTCAGAGATGGTCTTTTCTGATGGTGTCTTTGGTATGTTTTTCTGGACTTCGGGTGCTGTTCCGGTCACTTTTTTAGGCGGCGTTGCAACAGAGCTAGAACTAAAGCACTTTTTTTCATGCATAACCGTTGTGATGGCATCAATGTCCCACTGCAGCGAGGTTCTTCCGACCGTGTCAGAGGGGTGAATCTTGCCCATTACATCCTGATGCAATTCCAATTTGGCGGAAAGCTCCTGACAGTCAAATTGTCGATACGCACTTGGTGTGGCACCAGTATTTTCCGGCGTCATCCCCCCCATTGGGTCTGCCACGGGCGGTGTATACATTGACGAGTTGGCTGCCAGAATCAAACTAACGGGGTCTAAAGCGCAACCGCTAAGTGAGGCGCACAAAATAACGCAAGAAATAGCGCGAATCATTTACAGCCCTCAATTTTTCATATGTGCATAAGCATGCGTTTAGCCGCATTGCAGAATTGCTTATTTTTTAAATTGATTGCACATCTGTGTTTTAGAGTTAGGGAGGGTCTACGTGTATCGCCTCAAGAACTGCTTGGCACCGATGTCTCCCGTTTTTCGTAGCCCTTAGCCGGGGTTCAGGCAGCGAGTATATGTCAATTCGCATGCCAGACCTTTTCGTATTTCAAAGGGCTTGTATGGCCACGTGCATGACCCCCTATGCCGATCCCCCATGTGTGTACAGCAATGGACGGACATATAGCCAATACTGGCTGTATTCTTGAGTGTACTAAGTCAAACGGCATACGGGAAACAAAAAATTGTCTGATGTGGCGTGCAAGAATTGGGGCATTGCTGTGGCGCATTACACTGAGGGCCATGACAACAAAACTTGGCAGTCTGACTCAGTGGTTGCGGGACTACAAAGTGATCTCCCGATACCGGTTGCAATGGATTCTGGCATTGCTTTTTCTGCTTTCGGCTGCATTGGCAACGCTGGCGGTTCCGTTGGCCTTTCGGGACCTGGTCGATGCAGGATTGTCCAGTCCGGCAGTGGACTCAAAATTCATTAACCTGCTTGTTCTGGCGGCGGTTCTGGCCATGATGACGGCTGGCCGGTTTTATGTGATGTCCTGGCTCGGTGAGCGCGTGGTGGCCGATATTCGCCAGCAGGTGTTTCAGAATATGCTGCGCCAGAGCCCGGGCTATTTCGAAACCCTGCGCACAGGTGAGGTCCTCTCTCGACTCACCAGTGACACGACCTTGGTGCAGAGTCTGGTGGGTTCGAGTATTTCGATTGCACTGCGAAGTGTCGTGATGCTGATCGGCGGGATGACGATGATGCTGGTCACCAGTGCGTGGCTGGCTGGACTGATGATGGCACTGTTGCTGTCGGTTGTATTGCCATTGTGGGCTCTCGGTCGATATGTGCGCAGGATGTCTCGTCGCAGCCAGGACAAGGTGGCCGATACGAGCGCGATGGCAGGCGAAGTTCTCAATGCGATCACAACAGTTCAGGCATTTGCCCGTGAGTCCCATGAGCAAACGCGTTTCGACTCTGCTGTGCAGGCTGCATTTGACGTGGCCAGAAGGCGAATTGCTGTGCGATCGCTCCTGACGGCCTTGACGATTCTGATGGCGTTTTCCGTGATTGTGTTTGTGTTGTGGCTTGGCGCAAGGCAGGTCAACGCAGGTCAGATGTCGCTTGGAGATCTGACGCAATTCGTACTGTACGCTGTGCTGATTGCCGGATCGATAGGTGCACTGTCAGAAACCTGGGGAGACCTTCAGCGCGCAGCGGGTGCCACCGAAAGGCTGGTGGAACTGATGCAGGCACAGCCGGCCCTGTCTGTCAGATCGCAGCAGACGACCCGCCAGCCGATGGCCGGACCAGATCGGTCCGAAATGCGCAGTGACAGGCAATCAAGTGCCGGGCCAGAAGCCTTGGAGTTCAAGAATGTCTGCTTTTCTTATATGTCACGACCGGGTGATGCCGCGATTAGCGGGCTGACCTGCACGGTTCCACGAGGCGCCCGATATGCGCTGGTCGGACCCTCCGGTGCCGGTAAAAGCACGCTGTTTTCTCTTTTGCTTCGATTCTACGAACCGACAGCAGGTCAGATTCAGGTTTTTGGGCGAGATATTGCCCAGTGGCCGGTGCATGAATTGCGCAACATGATCGGGATCGTCCCTCAGGAGCCGGTGATTTTTGCAGCCAGCGCCATGGAGAACATTCGCTATGGCAGGCTTGATGCGACGGATCAGGAGGTGATGGCTGCGGCCACCACCGCCCATGCGCACGGCTTCATTTCGGCTTTGCCGCAAGGCTACGAGACTTTTCTGGGCGAGCGGGGTGTGCGTCTGTCCGGAGGGCAAAAGCAGCGGATATCGATTGCACGAGCCATTCTGAAGAACCCACCCATCTTGTTGCTGGACGAAGCCACCAGTGCCCTGGATGCCGAGTCCGAGCGTGAGGTGCAGCAGGCTCTGGATACCGTGTTGCCGGGAAGAACCTCCCTGATCATCGCCCATCGTCTGGCCACCGTCTTGCAAGCGGACCGCATTCTTGTTCTGGACAATGGTCAACTAATAGAGCAGGGTCGTCATCAGGCGTTGATGCTCCAGGGTGGACTATATGCGCGGCTGGCCGAGCTTCAGTTTGTCTGAGGCCGCATGGCGAGTCCAGGTGGTGACTCAGGCTGTGAGTGATGGCCCAACCCGTCACCCACCAGACGGCAGTCGGAACTGATGCGGTCCACCGTTCCGACCCTGAGTGGGTACCCCGTCAGTTGCCTCCTGCATTCGAAGCGTCGATGACTTTCTTCCATTTTGCGGATTCGGATTTGATCAGTGCCGCCATCTCCTCGGGTGTCCCGCCTGCAGCAATGGAACCGGTCTCCGTATAGCGGTCTTTGACAGCCTGAGTCTGCAGGATGATGTTCATTTCCTTGTTGAGCTTGTCAATGATGGCTTTCGGTGTGCCTGCCGGTGCCGTCAGGTAATTCACGGGATAGGCGGTGTAGCCAGGCAGGGTATCGTTGACTGTCGGCACATCAGGAAGGCTCGGGAGACGTTTGGGTGTTGATACACCTAAAGCCTTCACCGATCCGGCCTTGACGTGCGGTATGTAGGCTGAGGCAGAGTCGATGGTCATGAGAACCTGGCCTCCGATCACCTGTGCGATTGCATCTCCAGTTCCTTTGTAGGGAATGTGACGAATATCAATATCGGCCATCGACTTGAAGAGCTCGCCCGCAAGGTGGCTTGATGAGCCGATGCCTGAACTGGCAAATGTCACCTTGCCAGGGTTCTTCTTGGCATAGTCGATCAGCTCGGCGACGGTGTTGACGGGCAAGTCTTTGTTGACGACCAGAATGTTTCCGCCCTGCGTCACCTGAACAATCGGTGAGAAGTCGTTTTCAGCGTCATAGGGCAGCGATTTCATCAAATGGGGGTTGGTCATCTGCTGACCAGGTGTGGCGTACAGAATCGTGTAGCCATCCTTGGGGGCTCTTGCGACATAGTTCGCAGCAATCGTGCCTCCCGCACCTGGTTTGTAATCAATCACCACGGGCACTCCGAGCCGCTCGGCCAGTGGCACGGTGATCACGCGGGCGTTGAGATCAGCGCCACCGCCTGGCGAGAATGGCAGAACAACCCGAATCACCTTGTTGGGATAGTCATCTGTTGCGGTTGCTGTCCACGAGATTGCCGAGAGCGCAATGCCCAGGACGGCCAGAATGCGATTCTTTGTTTTCATGGTGTGTGTCTCCTTTGATGTTCTGTTGATGTGTCATTGTCAGGGGTTCTGTCGGTCATTGCACCAGACCTTTGACTCTTCCCGAGTGCCAGATAATTGCTTAAATTTTATGGGTGTGCACACCTTCGGCTTGTCATATCAGATATGCATACGGCATATGCAATGCCCGTTGCTGCGTGCGCGGGTCTTTATTTTTTTCCGACCAAGCTGGGCGAGGCGGCGCTGTGCATATGAGATCGAGTGTTGTCACCGGCCGGGA
>CAZBIN010000245.1:2419-4414 GCA_964491995.1 uncultured Orrella sp. | reverse complement strand
AGCTGGGCGGTGCGGAATATCTGCGCCGGCTGTGACGCGCCGCCAGGCGTGCCGAGGCCGCGCAAGTCGCAAATACCGTCGGATTAAACAGCGGGAAAAATGCTTAGGGCACTAATATTATACTTAGGGCGCTAACATCACGAATCCGAAAGTCGAATGGCAAACGCGTCACGCTCCCGTATAAATCACCGGGCAAAACCACTGAATCCAGTGGTGTGACGCCCCCCTATAGAATCAGACGTTCACCAATTTCCAGCACTCGCGAAGGCGGCATCTGGAATATCCGCCATTGCGCTGGTGCGTTGCGAAACAGGAACATGAAAAGATGCTTGCGCCACATGGCCCATCCATCTCCTTTCTGCGCATCCAGCGACCAACCATTGATCAGATACCCGTAACGCTCCTGAGGATTGTCGTCCGGGAACAGGGTGGATAGCTCCCGGAGAATCTCGATCGAATCCATATAGCCGTATCGCAAGACCAGCAGATGAACCCCGCGTCCCACTTCCGTTAATTCACTTCGCCGACAGGCAGGAACATACGGCGCTTCCTCGACATTGACATGCAGGCAGATGACCTTTTCTGGCAAGGCGTGCAAGCGTTTGGCCAACAAAACCATGGCTGCGGGTGCGATTTGGTCGTCGCTGGTCAGGCAGACGGCTGTCCCATGACTGCGAAATGGGCTCAACACATCGAGCGTTTCAACGAAATTTGTCAGACGTTGACTTCTAGAGACTTCTTGCGCGTGGATGCTGGACACTCCCCGAGCCCACGTCGCCATGACCAGCATGATGATCAAAGACAGCACCACAGGGAACCAACCACCATCGAGCAACTTCAAGGCGTTGGCCGAAAAGAAAAGACTGTCGATGAGAATAAATGGCAATGCGCCTGCGAGCGCGACGGTCCAATGCCATCGTCTGAGATGCATGACCACTGCCATGGCAAACAGATCGGTGATGAGCATGGTTCCGGTCACGGCAATCCCATAAGCGCCCGCCATCGCATTAGAGGACTGAAAAAACAGCACCAACGCAACAACCAGTGTCAGCATGATCCAGTTGGTTGCAGGAATGTAGATCTGACCGGGACTAGTGACTGACGTGTGACGCACAGTCATTCGAGGGATGACATGCAGCGCAATCAGTTGTTGTGTCATCGAAAACACGCCTGAAATCACTGCCTGCGAGGCAACCACCGTCGCGACCGTCGCGAGCACGACCAAAGCGTGCAGACCCCATTCAGGCGCCATCCTGAAAAACGGATTGTGCAGATTATCTGCAGACTGAAGAATCAGTGCGCCTTGTCCAAGATAATTCAGCACCAGCGCAGGAAAAGCCAGAATGATCCACGCTTGCTGAATCGGCCTGGCACCAAAATGCCCCATGTCAGCGTAAAGCGCTTCGGCGCCTGTCAGGCACAGTACCACTGCACCAAGCACAAAAAAGCTCAGTGTCGTTTCCGCCTGAATGAAGTGCCACGCATGCACGGGATTCATAGCCCCCAGGACGCTGGTTTCCTGGGCAATCGCACGAATACCCAACGCGGCGATCAGGACAAACCAGATCAACATCACGGGACCAAATGCCCGCGAAATCTTCTGAGTGCCTTGCTTTTGCAGCAAGAAAAGCAACACCAGAACCAGCAGAGAAACCGGGACGACGTATTCAGCAAGCGTTGGCGAAATGGTCTCGAGCCCTTCGACCGCGGATACGACCGAAATCGCTGGCGTGATCACACCATCGCCGTAAAAAAGTGCTGCACCGATAAGACCCAGCGGAATGAACCAGCGTCGTAGCTGGCTACCGGGCGTTGCCTTGTTGATCAGCAGTGTCATCAGCGCGACGATGCCACCCTCGCCTGCGTTATCAAACCGCATGATGAAAAGGACATACTTGACCGTGACAATCAGGATCAGGGCCCAGACAAACAATGACAGAACACCCAGGACGTTCTCCGGGGCGGGTGTGACGGGATGAGCCGCATTCGCAAATA
>CAZBIN010000245.1:0-2409 GCA_964491995.1 uncultured Orrella sp. | reverse complement strand
AAGCGGACTGGTGCCGATGTCGCCAAACACGACTCCCAAAGCACCAAGAACCAACGCCAGCGCAGATCCTCTGGCAGGATGACCTTCAGACCGAATGGCAGGCTGAGTGTTTAACAAAGCGACTCCTGATTCTGAGATCTGTATGCATTGACGATGACTTTTCCAGAGAATCACCCCCGGCAGCATGACAAGTCAGCGATCGGTAGCGGTTCCGTCGAGTCCATTGCAGCTTGACTCGTGTTTATGGATCAGATTACTGAGCCGTAGTCTATTGCTGATCCGCTTTCACTTGTCCTCTTTCTTTTTTCGGTCCAGAGTTTGTCGCTCTTTCCCTACAAATTTTGCCTATGAGATTCTCACCTGTCGCACCACACAATCGCCGAGAAGCCGCCGAGAACTCATCTTGACAGTCTTTCGGGGCAGGATTTACTCTGGTTGCAAGGTCCACTCAGCAATATATCGGCGTATATCGGTTCCTACTGTGCCTTGTTTGCGGCCCTAGCGTGAACTCACTCCCAAACTTCTGAGATCCAGTACGTGCTGTTCAGACCAAAAAGTGCAGTCAAGCGCAGATACATTGGCCTTTCCATCTCTCTGGGAATTGTGGCGACAGGTTCGCCGCTTGTATCCAAGGCAGAGCCTTGGCAAAACCTTATCCAGCCCATCGGTGTGCTGCTGGTCAATCCGCCACAGTCCGCGCTGACGGTCAACCTGTTCCTGGCCTCTCTGGATTCGAACATCACGCCGGCAACCTATCCATTCGAGCTTTCAACTGACGTCACCAGCATTCGCACCACCCAGAAACTCTACTTCGCTCGGGTCTACAACGCAGCATCTGGATCAAATGCCGTCGGGACGTGGATTGTCAGGGCTTCAGATTTGCGCGGAAAAACCATCGCGCAAATCAGGGATGTACTTGCGCTACCATCTGAGCCTGACAAATTCACCATGGTGGAAGTGCCAGAGGGCATTACTATGTTCACCGGGCTTGCGGGGCCCATCGCGGGCTGGGGATCTGGTGGGGCAACACAGTCTAAGTTGATGGGTCCACCCTATGTGCCGGGCGCCAACTTCAAAAACCAGCAAGTCCTGACAGACTGTTTCCTCTGCTACCGAGTGCTGGCGCCATCCGGAAGCGGCAATCGTGTCGCAACCGTGCTGGACCGCAACATCCCTGTGGCCTACTCGAATCTCGACACGGTCTACAACAACCTGGACTTGCTGTACTACGAACCCACAGCGCCCGCGTTTCGCCAGGCACTGGCGTCGATGTCTGGCGAAGGCGCCACGGGCGCACAAACTGTCATGTTCGCAAACGCATCGACATTTATCAATGCGATCAGCCAGGAGACCAGAAACTGGGTCACACGGCCTCGCGCACTGAATGCATCAGATACGCCTCAGGGGGTCGCCGTAAACCGGATGTGGGCAAGCCTCTCAGGCGGTCGCTCAAGAGTCGATGGCACCCAGGGTGCCGCCACGCTCAACTCCTCCGGTGCGAATCTGCAAATTGGGACTGACCGCAATCTGAACGCAAACACAATGGCTGGTTTTGCGGTTGGTGGCGGGCAAGCAAACTACTCGGTCAATGATCTGAACACCAATGGCAATCTGAACCTGTTCAACCTGTCTGTCTATACCGTGACTCGGATGGACAATGCTTATATCGCAAGCACCCTGGCCTACTCTCGCGCCTGGACAAAGATCGACCGCGATGTCGCCGTCAACACCCTGGCAAACCGCCAGAAAGGCAGTTTTACCGGGCAGACCGCAAGCGTGCGGCTCGAGGCAGGCTATGTCCACAAAACCGGCAATCTGAGTCTGACACCCTTTGTGGCGCTTGAGCCAACCTGGCTATGGCAGCCATCGTTTTCCGAACAGATGTCAGCGACCAACACGCCGGTCAACATGGGTTTGAACTACCAATCTGTGCATTCGCGCTCATTGCCAGCATCGCTAGGCCTGCAAGTCGAGTCCAAGATCGAAATGGAAAACGGCTGGCAGCTTCGTCCCACGGCACAAGCCTCCTGGATATATGAATTCAGCCCCGACAGGGAAGTCACCGCCGCGTTGCAACTGTTGCCAAACCAGCCATTCACGGTCGCTGGTGCAGCTGCACCCCGCAACCGAGGTCTCATTTCGCTGGGTCTGGTGGCTACGAGCCGTACCGGAACCAGTGCCTACTTCACGCTTGACACGGCTTTTTCCAACACCACAATCGGGTTTCTTGCACAGGCTGGCGTACGAATTCCTTTCTGAGCGATTCCCCCGGAACCGACACGATTGTTTGCTGATGCGAGAACGCCTGACACAGGTGGCCGATGCGCTCATGGAGCTCAGTGTTGTACAACTCGCAATGCCATCGTACCGACGCCGTGACGGTTTCAACCATAACGGCGGATTCTGTTA
>CAZBIN010000244.1:0-4421 GCA_964491995.1 uncultured Orrella sp. | reverse complement strand
TTCCCGAGGCGCTCATCCTTGCGCTCAGGGACTCTGGCGTCAAGGATCTGGTCTGCGTTAGCAACAATGCTGGCGTGGACGGATTTGGTCTGGGCATGTTGCTCGAATCCCGTCAGATCAAGAGAATGATTGCATCTTATGTGGGTGAGAACAAGGAATTTGAGCGTCAGTATCTCGCAGGGGAGCTCGAGCTTGAATTCAATCCGCAAGGCACGCTGGCAGAGAGGCTGCGTGCAGGTGGTTGTGGCATTCCGGCATTCTTTACCAAGACAGGGGTCGGGACTATCGTGGCGCACGGCAAGCCGACACAAGAGTTTGATGGAGAAACCTACGTCATGGAGCGAGCGCTCGTGCCGGACGTGTCTTTATCCAAGGCATACATCGCTGACCGCAGTGGCAACCTTATTTACAGAAAGACTGCTCGCAATTTCAATCCCAACGTTGCGATGGCTGGCAAGATCTCGATTGTTGAAGTCGAGAAAATTGTCGAGAACGGGGAGCTTGATCCGGACCACATCCATTTGCCGGGCATCTATGTGAACCGGATTGTTCTCAATCCCAACCCGGAGAAGCGGATCGAAAAGCGAACCGTTCGCCCGAGCATTTAAGCAACAGGAGAACAAGATCATGGCTTGGACACGTGAAGAGATGGCAGCCCGCGCTGCGCGCGAACTGCAGGATGGTTTTTATGTCAATCTGGGCATCGGGATGCCGACCTTGGTTGCCAATTATGTTCCGCAAGGCATGGAGGTCTGGTTGCAGTCAGAAAATGGTCTGCTGGGCATTGGACCTTTTCCGGAAGAAGAGGATGTCGATGCTGACATGATCAATGCCGGCAAGCAGACTGTGACGACGCTGCCCGGTTCGTCCATTTTTTCTTCGGCTGACTCGTTTGGAATGATTCGTGGTGGAAAGATCAATCTTGCGATTCTGGGCGCGATGCAGGTTTCAGAGAAAGGTGATCTGGCCAACTGGATGATTCCGGGCAAGATGGTCAAAGGTATGGGCGGTGCGATGGATCTGGTGGCGGGTGTCAGCCGGGTCGTGGTACTGATGGAGCATGTGGCCGCAAACAAGGACGGATCAACGGACATGAAGCTTCTGCCCGAATGCAGTCTGCCGCTGACAGGGGTGGGAGTGGTTGATCTTGTGATCACTGATCTCGGCGTATTCGAAGTCACCGATACCGGCCTCAGACTGACCGAGCTCGCCCCCGGCGTCTCAGTCCAGGAGGTTCAGCAAAAGACGGCAGCCAGACTCGACGTTTCGGCAGTCATCTAACCCAGGGGTTCATGGCTGTGATGTCGTCTCAAAACCGCTTGCAGGCTCTCAGGACGGCCATGATTGAACATGGCGTGGATGCCTGTCTGATCGCCTCTGCAGATCCGCATCTGTCGGAGTACTTGCCAGAGCACTGGCAGATTCGTCGCTGGCTTACGGGATTTACCGGCTCCGTCGGTACGGTCATCGTGACCGCTGAACAGGCTGGATTGTGGGTTGACAGTCGCTACTGGGTTCAGGCCGAGCGTGAACTTGAAGGTAGCGGGTTTGTGCTTGAGCGTATTCAGAGTGTGCTGGATCAGTCTTTCATTCAGTGGCTTGATCAGTATGTTTCTCGCCCTGGCGTGGTTGCCGTCGACGGCCGGACTCTGTCGGTGTCGTCCTTTGATGCTTTGCGCAATGCGCTGGACGACAGTATCTCGCTGCGACTGGACCTCGATTTGCCAGGTCAGGTGTGGCAGGATCGTCCTGCATTGCCTGTCGCGCCAGTGATCGAGCTCACGCCAGAAATTGCCTGCCAGAGCAGAGTCGACAAGTTTTCTGCTGTTCGCAAGATGATGCGCAAGCAGTCCGCTTCGCATCATCTGATCAGCACACTTGACGACATTGCATGGGTCCTGAACCTGAGAGGCAGTGACGTTCAGTTCAATCCGGTGTTTCTGGCGCATTTGTTGATCAGCGAAAAACACACCCAGTTGTTTGTCGATCTGAAGAAGATAGGCCCTGGTTTGCGCAAATCGTTGATGGACGATGGTGTTGACGTGACAGATTACGAGCAGGTCACGTCAGCCCTTGAAGCGCTCAAGGACAATGATCGTCTTCTGTTCGACCCCCGGCGAACAGTCTGTGCACTCATCGACGCATCCGCAGCAGCCGAAGTGCGAACCAGTAATCCGACCACGCTTTTAAAGTCCCGCAAATCAGAGGCTGAACTTCGCAATTGGCGAGAAGTGATGCGCCACGATGGTGCGGCGCTGTGTGAGTTTTTTGCCTGGCTTGAGGATGCGATTGAACGGCGTGGCGAACAAAGACTTGACGAGTTGATGATCGATGCCGAACTGACGGCTCGAAGACGTGCCAGACCGGGTTTTGTATCGCGCAGCTTTTCTACCATTGCCGCTTATCGTAGCAATGGTGCGATGCCACACTATCGGGCAAGTGAGCAGTCGCATGCCGTGATCGAAGGCCACGGATTACTGCTTATCGACTCGGGTGGCCAGTATCTGGGCGGGACCACTGATATCACTCGAATGATTGCGGTTGGGGACATCTCCGAGAGCGAGCGTGGTGACTGCACGGCAGTTTTGAGTGCGATGATTGCCATGTCCCGTTTGCGATTTCCTGAGGGTGTTGCTGCACCCCTGATTGATGCCGTTGCGCGTGCTCCTCTGTGGGCGCGGTTACTCGACTATGGGCACGGAACCGGTCACGGTGTCGGATATTTCCTGAACGTGCATGAAGGGCCACAGGTCTTGTCTTATCGCGCTCCGATTCACCCGGATATGGCATTGCATCCTGGTATGGTGACTTCCAATGAGCCGGGTCTTTATCGCCTTGGGCAGTGGGGTGTGCGAATTGAGAATCTGGTTTGCTGTCGTGCGGCAGGTCAGACTGAGTTTGGCAGCTTTCTGGAGTTTGAAACGCTGACGCTTTGTCCCATCGACACTCGCTGTCTGTTGCCTCGGATGCTTCGGGCTGACGAGTTGGCGTGGCTTAATGACTACCATGGAGCGGTTCGTAAACAACTCGAACCATTGCTCGATGGCAAAGCATTGCAATGGTTGCTGGCTCGGACCGAGCCGCTATCGGTATAATCCAAATTTCCCGCGAGCGCCTTCAATCAGGGCGTCAATCTATGACCAAATATGTTTTTGTGACTGGTGGTGTGGTCTCCTCACTCGGTAAAGGTATCGCAGCCGCATCTTTGGGGGCGATCCTTGAGTCGCGTGGCTTGCAGGTGACCCTGCTTAAGCTTGACCCTTATATCAACGTGGACCCGGGCACCATGAGCCCTTTCCAGCATGGAGAGGTGTTTGTGACCGAGGATGGTGCAGAGACGGATCTGGACCTGGGCCATTATGAGCGTTTTATCTCGGCGAAGATGCGCAAGGCCAACAACTTCACCACGGGACAGATTTATGAGTCTGTGCTGCGCAAGGAGCGCCGTGGTGATTATCTTGGCAAGACCGTTCAGGTCATCCCTCACATCACCAATGAAATCCAGGATTTCATTGTGAGAGGTGCGACGCAGGCCTGGAATGGTGCGACCGACGTGGCGATTGTGGAGATTGGCGGCACGGTAGGTGACATCGAGTCCTTGCCGTTTCTCGAGGCCGTCAGGCAGATGAGCTTGCGCCTTGGGCGCAATCAGACAGCCTTCGTGCACCTGACCCTTGTGCCGTTCATTGCGACAGCCGGTGAGCTTAAAACCAAACCCACCCAGCACTCGGTACAAAAGCTTCGCGAGATTGGCATCACGCCGAACGCGCTGTTGTGCCGTGCCGACCGTCCGATTCCGGATGATGAGCGGGCGAAGATTTCAATGTTCTCAAACGTGCCGCTCGATGCGGTGATTTCTGTCTGGGACGCGCCATCGATTTACGAAATTCCAGGCATGCTTCACAACCAGGGGCTGGATAACTTGATTTGTGAGGCGCTTGCGATCAGTGCTCCGCAAGCGGATCTCTCCGTCTGGGAAGGCCTTGTGGATGCGTTGAAGCATCCGCTGCAGGAGGTCAGCATTGCGATGGTCGGCAAGTACGTCGATCTGACAGAGTCCTACAAGTCTCTGGCTGAAGCGCTGATCCATGCTGGAATTCACACTCGCAGCAAGGTCAACATCAGCTATATTGACTCAGAAGAAATCGAAGAGAAGGGCACATCGATGCTCACTCCCTTCGATGCAATTCTCGTGCCGGGCGGATTCGGCAAGCGGGGTACGGAAGGCAAGATTGCCGCGATCCGCTACGCACGTGAGAATGGTGTTCCCTACCTGGGGATCTGTCTGGGTATGCAGCTTGCCGTGATTGAGTTTTCTCGTCACGTTGCCGGGCTTGGCGCAGCGAACAGCACAGAATTCGATCCGGGTGCACCTCATCCGGTGGTGGCCCTGATCACCGAGTGGATGGACCGGGAAGGTC
>CAZBIN010000243.1:4216-4424 GCA_964491995.1 uncultured Orrella sp. | reverse complement strand
CGTTGCGACTGGGACCGCAGGGTCGTCCGTATCGATCTTCCCTTCGGCACAAAATGCGACCAGCGTCATGGAGAAAGGCCTGCTCACGGTGGGCGATTTCACCACCAGCGCGCCAGTATCGGCCAGCGTGGATGCGCTCAAGGATGCCGCCATCAAGGATGCAGCAGATCTGCAGCAGGCGCTCAAAGAGGCGCGCAAGTCCGGGGCG
>CAZBIN010000243.1:861-4167 GCA_964491995.1 uncultured Orrella sp. | reverse complement strand
TGAGCGGCGTCTGGCTGCCATCGACAATCCCAAATTGCGTGATGTACTGGACGATGCGCGCAGCAAGATTCAGGGTGAAATCGACGGTTACGACAAGGCAGCAGCGAAGGCAGCGTCCCAGGGTAGCTTTCTAGCCAAATTAGGCTCTGTTCTGAAAATTCTGGATTTTGTCTCGGTCGGTGCTCAGGCCGCGGGGTATCTTTACGAAGGTGACAGGACTGGCGCGGCCGGTGTGGTTCTGAACGATCTTGCCAAGAAAGGCTCCGAAACCGTCGGAACGATGGCGACCGCCTGGGTGCCAGGTGGCCCGGTCTTTGGCAGCTGGGCTGGCACCGCGTTCTACGAGACCAACATCAAACCCGAAATCGATGCCCGCGAACAGGCCCTGCGCGAGGATAACCTGCGCCGACAGGTCTTGAAAAAACCCTGGCTGGTGCCCCTGAAGTTCATGGATGGTGAGGGCAACGTACGTCCTCTGGATGAGGATGAATACATCGACCCCGCGACCAGTCTGGTCAAGCGTCGCAGCGCTGAGGAACAGGCTTTCTATGAACGCAGCAAGTATGTTGACTGGCGCAATAAGGCCACCATGCAAAAGATTATGGATGATCATGCCGCCGGCAAGATTGATGACCGTCAGCTGCGCGAGTTACAGGTCAGCTACAGTCAGCGTAGTTTTGCCACGCCCTGGGTTCCCAGGGGCTTTGACACGTTAATGACCGATCTGGACGTCGACGCGCCAGAAACAGCTGACCCATCAGACACTGCGCAAGAGCCAAAGCAGGCCAATGTCGATGCCATTATGGCTGCGGTGCAACCCGTGGCGGTGACTGCCAATGGATCGGTAACACATACCCTGCCCGCATGGAAAGGTGCACCGATCGTCACCACCTATGAGTTTGCCTTCTGGAACCTTGGGGCCGTGTCTCCAGCGCACGGCAAGGCTGTCCTCAAGATCAGCACAACCGGAGAGGAGAGCTTTGCACTCACGGGCTCATACTCTGGTGGACCGAATGGCACCTTGACCTTTCAAAATGATGGTGAAACCTTCACCTTCCAGGTTCAGAACGGCACACATGTCGTGGCTGAAGTCGAGCGCTCCATCAATGGCAGTGATAACGAGATGGTTACCTTGACGATGCCCATCTCTGACCCGACGGCCTTCGACGGCTGGCCCCGTTGAGATGCGATGCGACCTGAAGCACAACAACGTCGATCATCAATGATGACTCGCAAGTCTGCATGGTTAAACGAAAGTCCCCAACTGGACAACATGCCTCGCAAAGGCAGTCACGGTGAGTCATGGCGCGTGATATCAAAGTGCCCCAATCAACGACCTTCCGTAAATTTCCACCATACAGGATACAAACGCCCGAACCTTTGGGGCACGTCGCAAGTGTGCGTTGTAGATAATATACAGAGGTGTTTCAAAGCTGGAAAGCGTCCTCACCTCGAAATCTGTCATGATTCTCACCAGTTTTCCAGACCGTAACTCTGATGCAACCATCCAGTCATGTGCCGTTGCAACCCCGAGGCCTGCCGTTGCTGCAGCCAGCATGCTGAATCCATCGTCAGTTTGTACGGATCCTCTTGGATGAATGGTACCTTCATAACCCATCCCGCGAAAATGCCAGGAAAGCGTTTTACCGGATGGAGCATATTCCACACAATCGTGATACTCCAGGTCAATCGGGTGCACAGGCGTACCCCGGCGCTCCAGATATTCGGGGCTTGCGACGACAACACGGCGGGAAACGGCAAACTTCTGAGCTAACAGTTCGCTATCAGTTCCCAGTTCGTAACGAACCGAGACATCGGCACCTTCTGAAATACCCGGCTGCTGAGTGTGACGCGTTCGCAACTCCACTCTAAGATGCGGATTGCGTCGATGTAACTCCGGTATTGCGTTAGCCACAATCTTTGCGCCGAGCATGAAAAGCGTCTCGACGACCAAGGTTCCGCGAACCTCATTTCCAAGGTTTGTTGCTGCCACCTCACCGAGATGGATCTCTTCCAGCGCCCGCTGCGCAGCGACCAGATACACGCGACCGGCCTCGGTCAGCTCGACATGACGGGTGCTTCTGACGAAAAGGGCCACTCCCAGTCGTCTCTCAATCGCACTCACCTTGCGAGTAACCGATGACGGGAGCACACCTAACTTTCGAGCAGCGTGCGAGAAGCTTTCGCTCGTCGCGGCCACTACGAACACATATATATCGTTGAGCATGGAGCGAGTATAAAGTAGCGCCGTACCCATGCGATGTTTCGGGAATGTCTAGTGGATGAACTCCAAATCCGGCACGAATGACCTGTCGCAACACATGCCAATGCCGATTGCGACCACCCGGCTAAAAACCCTCTGCATTCGTTAAAGCGATCAACTATTCGTTAGTTTCTCTCACTTCACCGGAACCCGGCACGCTGCCACTGATGCCGGATTAGCACTGCTCGGCAACAATTTTCTTCAGTTGCTGTTTGAGAATCTTTCCTGCAGCATTTCGAGGAAGTTCGGGAAAGATCATCAGGCGTTCAGGGATTTTTTGCTTGGCCAGTCTGGCACTTTCAAGAAACGCTGTCATCTCCGCAAAATCGAGCGTTGCATTCTCTTTAAGCACAACACACGCACAAGGCGTCTCGCCCATTCGAGGATGCGGCATCGCGACCACTGCGACTTCCTGAATCCCGGGGTGCTGGTACAAAACGTCCTCTATCTCTTTAGGGCTGAGATTCTCTCCGCCACGGATGATGAGATCCTTGATTCTTCCAGTGATCGTAATGTACCCATGCTCATCAACGAAGCCGATATCCCCTGTCCGGAAAAAACCTTCTTCATCAAATGACGCTTGGTTGTGTGTCGGATTCGTGTAGCCGAGCATAACCTCAGGCCCTCGGGTGAGGATCTCTCCTGGCTGATTCATACCAAGGTTTTCACCGGTCACAGGGTCGACAATTCTGACTTCATGATTGTAGATAAGACCGTCTGTTTCTATCCCGCGATCGACAGGGTCTCCGAGAGCAAGGCCCGATGAAATGGTGGGTGCTTCACTACACCCATAGGCCCGGAAAATCCGGCAGTTCGGCAACAGCCGCAACGCCCGACGAACCAGCTCTGACGGGACAGGAGCGCCACCCGTGACAAACATCCTCAACGAAGCCAGCTGTTGACCACTGCGCTCGAGTTCATCGACAAGCTCTGCTAGAAACGGGGTGGCGCCATTGGTCAAAGTCACCTGATGTTCAACCATCAAACGAACTGCATCGGCTGCTTTCCACCTGTCCATGAGTACAACCGTCATCCCCAGTACA
>CAZBIN010000243.1:0-851 GCA_964491995.1 uncultured Orrella sp. | reverse complement strand
GGATGGCATCAACGCGACATCAGTCTGTGAGAGACCTCTGAAACGAATGGTCGCATCTGTATCGGATCGCAAAGTGTTGTGGCTGTGCAGTACACCTTTAGGCTCGCCTGTCGTACCCGATGTGTAAAGCAGCAGCTTTATAGCGTCGGGTTGCACAGCATATCCGGAATACTGGTCCGCATACCCGTTGCGCACAAGATGCTCATAGCTGCGGTGAGAATCTTGTGCTGGTCGCACAATGACCACTGACTCGAGGTCTGGAAGATCTCCTTTGATCCGATCGATCATCGCAGGAAAATCGACGCCCCGAAACTGTTCCGGAACAAACAAGACCTTCGCACAGGAATCACGCAAGATGAAGCGGACTTCCGAATCCCTGTAAATTGGAATGATCGGTGTGATAGTCAGTCCACAAAGACTGGCTGCAATATTGATCTCCAGGGCCTCATGCCAGTTCGGCAACTGAAAACTGATGACATCACCGGGTTTGAGTCCTGCGCTTTGCAGGCTGGCTGCCAGCTGCAATGATCGAGCGAAAATCTGACCGAAAGTATGTTTCTGATCCCCGTCAATAACAACCACTCGATCAGGATACGTGTGCGCGCAATGGCGGGCACTGTCGGCCAGCGTGATGTCAGTCCACTGTTTGCTGCTACGGTAGCGAGCGACCATTTCTGCATTCAAGCGCGTTTGCCACTTGTTCAGTTGCATCACCCGAGAGCCTCCTCATCATTTGCAATCAGACAAGCGTGTGTGAGTTGTGATGCACACGCTTCGTCATGACGGCTGCTGCTACCAAGCAAAGCATTCGCAACCATGACATATTTAAAGTAATGCCCGACTGCGTACTC
>CAZBIN010000242.1:0-4452 GCA_964491995.1 uncultured Orrella sp. | reverse complement strand
TCTGCGCTGATGCGCTCGGTTAATTTGATGAATGGTTGTTGAGACGATGGCAATTGATGGCGTTTTGAAACAGGGTTTCGTGACCACCAGTGCTGACAAGGTGATCAACTGGGCGAAGACAGGTTCGATGTGGCCGATGACTTTCGGTCTGGCCTGCTGTGCTGTCGAGATGATGCACGCAGGTGCCGCTCGCTACGATCTGGATCAGTTTGGCATCATCTTTCGTCCGAGTCCAAGGCAATCCGATCTCATGATTGTTGCTGGAACGCTTTGCAACAAGATGGCACCGGCTCTGCGCAAGGTTTACGATCAGATGCCTGAGCCACGATGGGTCGTCTCCATGGGTTCCTGTGCGAACGGCGGTGGCTATTACCACTACTCTTATTCGGTCGTGCGGGGCTGCGACCGGATTGTGCCCGTCGATATCTACGTCCCAGGCTGTCCGCCGACAGCAGAAGCACTGGTCTACGGGTTACTGCAGATGCAGAACAAGATCCGTCTGACCAATACGATTGCCAGATAGTCAGGGGTTGCGCTGGACCGGTTGCAATGATTGTGCGTACCGGTTTCTTGGCGGATACAGTCTGTGAAGGCTGGCTTTGCGGACAGAGGGTTCGTAAAAGACTATTTCGCAGATTGATGTTTCGCAGATATTTGACAGGTTTGAATTATGTCCAGGTTATCTACACTGCAGCAGGCGTTGACCAACAGGTTTGGAGAACAAGTCAGTCTTGAGCTCGCTTATGATGAATTGACGCTGACTGTCTCGCCTGAGCAATGGGAGTCGGTTGCGCTGCAGTTGCGTGATGCGGCAGACCTTCACTTTGAGACCTGTGTCGATCTCTGTGGTGTGGATTATTTGACCTATGCTCAGGGCAAGGAGGGTCCCGACCAAGCGGAGCCCACGGCGTTCCCAGGTCGGTATGCCGTTGTCATGCATTTGTTGTCCATCAGCCACAACTGGCGTCTTCGGGTTCAGACCTTCGTTTCAAATGATGAGTTTCCAGTTCTCGCGTCACTGGTTGATGTTTGGTCCTCGGTGAACTGGTACGAACGAGAAGCCTACGATCTGTTTGGTATTGTCTTTGAGGGTCATCCTGATCTCAGAAGGATTCTGACCGACTATGGCTTCATCGGTCATCCGTTTCGCAAGGATTTTCCGGTTTATGGGCATGTTGAAATGCGCTTTGATCCAGAGCAGGGAAGAGTGGTGTATCAGCCCGTTACCATCGAGCCTCGTGAAGTCGTGGCAAGGGTTGTGCGTGAAGATGGATATGGAGTGGGTCGCTGATCATGGCTGAAATCAAGAGTTACACCCTTAACTTTGGACCTCAGCACCCGGCAGCACACGGGGTTTTGCGTCTGATTCTTGAGCTTGATGGCGAAGTTATCCAGCGCGCAGATCCGCACATCGGGCTGTTGCACCGTGCTACCGAAAAACTTGCTGAACACCGTACGTTCCTGCAGGCCCTGCCTTACATGGATCGTCTGGACTACGTGTCCATGATGTGTAACGAGCACGCTTACGTCATGGCGATCGAGAAGCTCATGGGCGTGACGCCGCCGATCCGGGCTCAGTTCATCCGCGTCATGTTCGACGAAATCACGCGGATTCTCAACCATCTGATGTCGCTTGGCTCTCACGCGCTGGATGTGGGTGCCATGGCGGTGTTCCTGTATGCATTCCGTGAGCGTGAAGACCTGATGGACTGTTACGAGGCAGTGTCAGGTGCCAGGATGCACGCCGCCTACTATCGTCCAGGCGGTGTATACCGGGATTTGCCGGATCATATGCCTCAGTTCAGCAGCGATAGTCCATATCGCTCGCAGAAAGATCTCAAAGCCATCAATGAAGCTCGTTCAGGCTCGCTGCTGGACTTTATTGAAGATTTCACCAACCGCTTCCCGGCCTGTGTGGATGAATACGAAACACTCCTGACAGACAACCGGATCTGGAAGCAACGTCTTGTCGGTGTCGGCGTGGTCGGTCCTGAGCGGGCCAAAGCGCTTGGATTTACGGGCCCCATGCTTCGTGGATCAGGTGTCGAGTGGGATCTGCGCAAGATGCAACCCTATGAAGTGTATGACCGGGTGGAGTTCGATGTGCCAGTGGGTGTGAATGGCGACTCTTATGACCGTTATCTTTGCCGGGTGGCTGAGATGCGCGAGAGCAACCGCATCATTCGCCAGTGTGTTGAATGGCTTCGCAACAATCCAGGCCCTGTCATGCTGGATAACCATAAAGTCAGTCCTCCACATCGCACCGGCATGAAGTCGAACATGGAAGAGCTGATTCACCATTTCAAGCTGTTTACAGAGGGCTTTCATGTCCCGGCCGGCCAGGTATACAGCGCCATCGAGCACCCGAAAGGGGAGTTCGGTATCCATCTGGTATCAGACGGAGCCAACAAGCCGTACCGGCTGAAGATTCGTGCTCCTGGATTTGCACACCTGCAAGCGCTTGATGAAATGTCCAGAGGACACATGCTCGCTGACGCGGTCACCATTATCGGAACACAGGATATTGTGTTTGGCGAAATTGATCGCTGACCGCGCTGGCACCGACAAGACGAGCACGAGCAAGGACCATACGGAATAACGAATACTATGCTGCTTTCTCAACAGTCATACCAGAAGATTGATCGGGAACTGAACAAGTTTCCATCCGAGCAGAAACAGTCTGCCATCATGGCAGCGCTTGCGATCGCGCAAGACGAAATCGGCTGGGTGTCGCCCGAGGTCATCGAGGACGTCGCGCGTTACCTCGGACAACCGCCTATCCAGGTGCAGGAGGTGGCGACCTTCTACAACATGTTTGACGTCAAACCGGTCGGGCGCATCAAGATAACCGTTTGTACCAACCTACCCTGTGCACTGCGCGATGGCGAAAAGACCGCCGATTACCTGCAGACCAAACTCGGGATAGGATTTGGCGAAACGACGCCAGACGGTCAGTTCACGCTGGTCGAAGGTGAGTGCATGGGCGCCTGTGGTGATTCACCGGTTCTGCTGGTCAATAACAAGCACATGTGTGTTCGCATGTCGGCCGAGCGCATTGATGGCATGCTCGCAGACCTTAGTGCAGTCAAGGAGGGCTGATCATGACACTGTCTGCCACACTCCAGAAGTATTCGCAGGGACTCGAAGCAGCGCCGTTTGGCGATCTGCCGGGTTCAATGGCTTTGCATGGTCGTCATATCTCCGCCCAGATCATGGCTGATCTTGATGGTCACAACTGGCGCCTGAACGACTATGTCAAGCGTGGTGGCTACCAGGCGCTCAGGAAGATCCTCACCGAGGGCATGAGTCAGGATGATGTGATTGCTGAGGTCAAGGCCTCGGGCTTGCGCGGACGCGGTGGTGCCGGGTTTCCGACGGGATTGAAGTGGAGCTTCATGCCACGCACATTCCCCGGCCAGAAGTATCTTGTCTGTAATTCGGACGAGGGCGAACCTGGTACATTTAAAGATCGTGACATCTTGCGGCTGAATCCGCACATCGTAATCGAGGGCATGGCCATTGCTGCCTATGCCATGGGGATCACGGTCGGGTACAACTATATCCACGGTGAGATCTTCGAGGTCTATCAGCGGTTTGAAGAAGCCCTGGACGAGGCGCGTGCAGCCGGATTTCTGGGCGAGAAGATTCTCGGTTCGGAATTCAGCTTCAATCTGCATGCATTTCACGGCTATGGCGCGTACATCTGCGGTGAAGAGACAGCGTTGCTGGAGTCACTCGAAGGCAAGAAGGGCCAGCCGCGTTTCAAGCCGCCATTTCCTGCCAGTTTCGGAATGTATGGAAAGCCCACGACGATCAACAATACCGAGACGTTTGCGGCTGTGCCATGGATTATCAGAAATGGTGGTCCTGCCTACCTTGAGGTCGGTAAACCGAACAACGGGGGCACCAAGCTGTTCTCCATCTCGGGTGATGTCGAGCGTCCAGGTAACTATGAAATCCCGATGGGTACGCCATTTGCCAAACTTCTCGAGCTTGCTGGTGGCATGCGGGGTGGCAAGAAGCTGAAAGCCGTCATCCCCGGAGGATCGAGTGCGCCGGTCATCCCGGGCGGCATGATGATGGACCTGACCATGGACTACGACGCGATTGCCAAAGCGGGATCCATGCTGGGTTCAGGTGCTGTGATCGTGATGGATGAAACCCGCTGCATGGTCAAGTCATTGTTGCGCCTGTCATACTTCTACTACGAAGAAAGCTGTGGCCAGTGCACGCCCTGCCGTGAAGGTACGGGCTGGTTGTATCGAATTATTGAGCGCATTGAAAACGGTGAAGGTCGCCCTGACGATCTGGATATTCTCGATTCTGTGGCTGCCAATATCATGGGTCGCACGATTTGTGCTCTGGGCGATGCTGCCGCCATGCCGGTACGTAGTTTTGTTAAGCACTTCCGCGACGAATTCGCACACCACATCGAGCACAAGCGCTGTGTGG
>CAZBIN010000241.1:0-4474 GCA_964491995.1 uncultured Orrella sp. | reverse complement strand
GATGCGGCACTCTGGAACAGGGTTGGGGAAACGGCAAAGCCATTGCAGTTCTTCTGGCCAGACAGGGCGCCAGAATATTTGGTGTGGACTTGCATCTGGAGTCCGCCGAAGTCACCCGCAAGATCATTGAAGATGAGGGTGGAGAAATTGAAGTCATGGCCTGTGACGTCACAGACTCCCAACAGGTTCAGTCGATGGTCAAAGCATGCATCGAACGCTTTGGGAAAATCGATATCCTGATCAACAACGTGGGTCGGTCAGAGCCAGGTGGCCCGGCTGAGATGAGTGAAGAAATCTGGCAAGACCAGCTGGATGTGAATGTCACGTCAGCTTTCCTGACCTGCAAATACGTGCTGCCTGTCATGGAAAGCCAGGGCAGCGGTGCGGTGGTCAACATATCCTCGGTCGCCGGATTGCAATATATCGGCAA
The DNA here is from genome assembly GCA_964491995.1 of uncultured Orrella sp. Lineage (GTDB taxonomy): Bacteria > Pseudomonadota > Gammaproteobacteria > Burkholderiales > Burkholderiaceae_B > Algicoccus. Next base: position 4,044 of record CAZBIN010000241.1, on the reverse strand, counting down.
ACCCCAGGTGGGCTATGCTGCCGGTAAAGCAGCGCTGATGCAGTTCACTAAAACCACGGCAGTGATCTACGCAAAGCGGGGGGTTCGTCTAAATTGCGTCGCACCCGGCTTGATGTTCACCCCTCTTGTCGAGCGCCTGGCAAACAAATATGCCAAAGGAAATTACGAGGAATTCGTCAATCACCGCCATAATCAGGTCCCGATGGGTCATATGGGTGATGCCTGGGATGTCGCCAATGCAGTTCTATTCCTCGCGTGTGACGAAAGTCGTTACATCACCGGACAGACCTTGGTCGTCGACGGTGGAATCACATCTGCGACAAAGTAGTCTGATTCAAGGTCACACACTCGGGTTTACACGAACCATGGACGCAACGGCGCCTGGAAAAGGAGCCGTGATCATGAGCGTCGCACACCCGAGCATGACCGGGCGTTGGAATCCAGATATTATTGTTTTTTGTTTATTTCTATTCGTTATTTCATAAGAATTCTATATTCCTATAAATTGACGGTTTATCCAAATCATCATTGGGGACATTCATGAAAATTGAAACCATTGCAGTGCACGCCGGCTATTCACCTGAGCCAACCACAAAAGCGGTTGCCGTGCCGATTTATCAGACGGTTGCCTATTCGTTTGACAGCGCCCAGCACGGTGCCGACCTGTTTGACCTCAAAGTGCCAGGCAATATTTACTCGCGCATCATGAACCCGACCAATGATGTTCTGGAAAAGCGGGTCGCTGCGCTCGAAGGCGGTATTGCCGCACTGGCCGTGGCGTCGGGCATGACCGCCATCACCTACGCCATTCAGACCATCGCCGAAGCGGGCGACAACATCGTCTCGGCCAGCACGCTCTACGGCGGCACTTACAACCTGTTTGCCCACACATTCCCGCAGCAAGGCATTGAAGTCCGGTTCGCGGACCCACGCGACCCCGCCAGTTTCGCCAAGCACATTGACGCAAAAACCAAAGCCATCTTCTGCGAATCGATCGGCAATCCACTTGGCAACGTGACAGACATCGCTGCACTGGCCAAGGTTGCCCACGACCATGGCGTCCCCCTGATTGTTGACAACACCGTCCCAAGCCCATACCTGCTGCGTCCGATTGAACATGGCGCCGACATCGTGGTGCACTCACTGACCAAATACATGGGTGGACACGGCACCACCGTGGCCGGCATTATTGTCGACAGCGGTAAATTCCCCTGGGCAGAGCACAAGGAGCGTTTCAAGCGCTTGAATGAACCCGATGTCAGCTATCACGGTGTGGTTTACACCGAAGCGCTCGGCGCTGCTGCCTTCATCGGTCGTGCCCGCGTCGTGCCGCTGCGAAACACGGGTGCTGCACTGTCTCCGTTCAATGCCTTCATGATTCTGCAAGGCATTGAAACGTTGCCGCTGCGCATGGACCGGATCTGCGAAAACACCCTGACGCTGGCCAAGTTCCTGAAGAACCATCCCAAAGTTGAATGGGTGCGCTATGCAGGTCTGCCTGACCATCCTGATCACGAGATCGTGAAGCGCCAGATGAACGGCAAAGCATCCGGCATTCTGGCTTTTGGTCTCAAGAGTGACTCCACGGATGCGCGTGCTGCCGGCGCAAGGTTTCTCGACGCACTCGGACTATTTACCCGTCTGGTCAATATCGGTGACGCAAAATCGCTTGCAACCCACCCAGCCTCGACCACCCACCGACAACTCAACGCCGAGGAGCTTGCACAAGCTGGCGTATCAGAAGGGATGGTTCGTCTGTCGATCGGGATCGAGCACATCAGCGACCTCGAAGCAGACCTCGCTCAGGCACTGGACAAGGTCTGACGCACCAGCAGATGGCGTGACGCTCACGCCATCAATCGACTGCACACTGCAGCGCTCACCATCTCGGTGGTGGCGCTGCCACCCAGATCCCGGGTGTGCAATGCCGGGTCGGCAGTGACAGACTCAATGGCCCGCATGAGTCGGGTTGCCATGGCTTTCTGGCCCAGATGCTCAAGCATCATGACCACAGACCAGAATGTGCCAATCGGGTTGGCCAGACCCTTTCCCATGATATCGAACGCAGACCCGTGGATGGGCTCGAACATGGACGGATATCGTCTGAGCGGATCCAGATTGGCAGTCGGAGCAATGCCAAGACTGCCCGCCAGAGCAGCCGCGAGATCACTCAGAATGTCTGCGTGCAGGTTACTCGCCACCACAGTATCGAGCGATCTGGGGCGCATCACCATGCGTGCCGTCGCAGCGTCTACGAGCTCTTTATCCCAGTTGACATCCGGAAAGTTTGCGGCCACCTCATGCGCAATCTCGTCCCACATGACCATTGCATGACGCTGTGCGTTGGACTTGGTAACCACTGTCAAGTGTTTCCTGGGGCGTGAGCGGGCAAGCTCAAAGGCGTATGTCAGAATCCGGGTCACGCCAGCGCGCGTCATCATGCTGACGTCGGTAGCCACCTCAATGGGCTGACCTTGATGCACCCTGCCTCCCACGCCGGCGTACTCACCTTCTGTGTTCTCACGCACGATCACCCAGTCCAGATCCTCAGGCTGACAGCGCTTGAGCGGCGCATCGATACCGGGCAGAATGCGAGCCGGTCTCACGTTGGCGTACTGGTCAAAGCCCTGACAAATTTTTAGCCGCAAGCCCCACAGCGTGATGTGATCCGGGACATCGGGATCACCTGCAGACCCGAACAGAATGGCATCCATGCCCTGCAGCTGGGTAAGACCGCCTTCAGGCATCATCACGCCATGTTTGCGGTAGTAATCTGCGCCCCACTCAAAGCGCTCAAACTCGAATCTGGCCTGATCCATACTGTTGGCCAGAACCTGCAGAACGCGTTGCCCCTGAGGAACGACTTCTTTTCCGATACCGTCACCCGGAATCAAAGCAATGCGATAGGTTTGCGTCATGAATTCTCCCTGGACCTGTTGTTCGATGATTTGCTTGCCACTGACGCCTCGCTGACGCGTCTTTCAACCGTGACTATATTTCGACACCTCTGTCACTGGCCCCTGCGATGCTATAAGATCGCCACTATCGTTTACCCTGAACCACATCAACTCACTCATGTCTCTGCGCGATCTGTTGCGACGTTTCGACCGCATGCGTCGGGACCATACCGGCCATTTTGCCAAGTGGATCTACCGCCAGCTCGGTCATAGCCGACATCTCGTTGCAAATCGCCTGCCAGCCAGTGAGGTCAGGAAGATTCTTGTCGTGCGCAACAACAAGCGCATCGGCAACATGTACTTCATGCTGCCTTTCATTCGAGAGCTGCGTGCCAGCTACCCCGAGGCTGAAATTGATCTGATGATCATTGATGAGAATCAGCGGGGAATTTTTCTGAATCTGGGCTTGCGTGACATCATCGTGTCTCAGTTCGCATTTGTCACTGCCTGGCCCTTTCTCAAATCGGTCCTGAAGACCCGCCGAACGGTCTACGATCTGTTGCTCATGCCCCACAGTTCAGCCAGCGACACCCTCATTTGCGCCTTCCTTCATGCCAGAAACAAGGTGGCTTTCTGGGGCGAAGAAACGGTCGGCGTATTCCGTCACTCACGCAAAGTGGAATTACAGTCTCACCACGCCGCACTGACAGCGCTGGCACTGCTGGCCGATCTTGGACATGAGGCCCACGATGTGTCGCATACGATGGTGTTCTCCGATGAGGAGAACGTCAGAGCCCGGCAGATCGTGGCATCCCTGAAAGGATCCGCTTCGAGATGCTTTGCCTATTTCAGAGGCGCGCGCGGGGCCAAGATCATTGACGATCCGACATGGCACGAGATACGGAAAAAATTTGACCAGGCATCCGGAGGCGATGTGCGGTGGGTCGAGATTCTGAGCCCCGACATCACCAAACCACTGATTGCTGGCACGACCACTTATCAGTCGTCGGATTTGCGACTGCTCGGCAACGTGCTCAGACATACCGACCTGTTTATCTGTGCAGACACAGGGCCACTGCACCTGGCCGATGCAGCCAATGCGCACTGCATCGGACTTTATAACGCCACAAATCCCTTGCACTACGGT
>CAZBIN010000240.1:0-4476 GCA_964491995.1 uncultured Orrella sp. | reverse complement strand
CAAGATCTCCGTCGCTCTGTTACCTCTGATAAAACGACAGATTCTGGTTGAGGGCATCAATCTGGACGGACTGGTTGCGCACATCGCCCGAGACAAGAACGGTAGTTTTAATTTCGATGACCTTTTGGGCAAAACCGCCTCCGTCGAACCTGCTGAAAGAGTCGAGATCACCACTGAAGATGGGCAGGCAACCAGCGTCACATTTGACGTAGGCGGCATCACAATGGTCAACGCGACCATGACCTACATAGACCATGCCACACAACAGCGTTTCGATATCAAGACGCTTGATCTGAGTACCGGCCAACTTGCGATGCAAGCCAGTGGGGATGTGAAACTGTCTGCGCAAGTCCAGGCCCCTGCTCTGCCTGTCAACGCCAAAGTCACTTTTGCCGGGCAATACGTCATTGATGTGGCCCAGCAAACATTGGCACTGAACAATCTCGAAGTGGGACTGAACGGTTATGCAGCGCAGATTCAGAACCTGAACTTGACAGCCAAGACATCACTCCAGGCCAATCTGGCGACGCAACGAATCGATCTGAAATCCATCGAGATCGATGCAGCGGCAAAGGGTCTCTTCAAGGCCAACCTGCGTAGCGCCGGGCTTATCTGGAACGATGACGCATTCACGTTGCAGCAACTCAACCTGACAGCCAACGTCGACAAGCCCAAGCAAAAGTTTGGCATTCAGTTCCAGGCACCTGAAATGACCGGTTCAGCCGCACGGATCGCAGTCGACAAGTTCACAAGCACGCTATTAGTGGACATACCCGAAGTGCTGCGTCAGGCCATGAAGGTTCCAGTTCAAGGGAACTTGAACTTTGATATGGCAAAGCAAAGCCTGCAGACTACTTTTAGTGCGAATGTTGACGACAGCAAAATCAACGCAACCGTCAATCTGCCACGTTTGAGTCCTCTGGCAACCCGGGCACAGATCCGTATCGATCAGATTGATCTGGACCGCTACATCGCGAAGCCGGCGTCAACCCCGACCCCTGGCACCAAGCCCTCAATGCCTGCTGATGGCGCTGCGAAACCTGTGGCATCCCAAAGCAACAGCAATGGTGGAGATGCAACAGCTGGCGGTGACATTGACCTCAGTGCGCTCAAAGACCTTGATCTTCAGGCGAAGATTGACATTGGAAAAATCAAGGCAGAAGGCTTGACACTGGATCAATTTAAGACCGATGTCAGTGCCGCCAAAGGTCAGTTGCGGGTTGGGCCTCACAGCGCCAGTATCAGTGGAGGCAGCATCAAAGGTGATCTCTCGATCAACGCCCAGAACAATCAGATTCGAATTTCTGAAAGCCTGTCCAGAATTGCAATCGGCAGGCTCTTGAAGGAAATGGGGCAAGAGTCACGAATAGAAGGCACAGCCAACCTGGACATGGACCTGACAACACAGGGGAAAAAAACCAGCCATCTGATACAGAACCTGTCTGGCACCGCGCGGCTCAATGTTGCTGATGGTGAGATCCGCGGCGTGGACATTGCGCGGTTGCTACGCAGTATTCAGGGTGTCATCACGACAGGGCGCTTACCTGAATTCTCTCCAGACGATAAAACTGTGTTCAGTGAACTCAGTGGCAACGTAAACATCAAACAAGGCGTTGCAACAAACAACGACTTGACAATGAAAGCACCGATTTTCCGGGTTCAGGGTCAGGGCGAAGTCAACCTCGTGACAACCGATGTCAACTACCTGGCACGTCTGGCGGTTGTAGAAACGACCCAGGGCCAGGGTGGGCCAGAGATCGAGGCACTTCGTGGGGTGACGATTCCAGTTCGGTTGTCTGGACCGTTTAACAACATAAGCTACCAGATTGATATCGCCTCACTGGCGACTGAGATTGCCAAGACCCGTGCTGGACAAGCTGTGGGTGACAAGATCGAGAAGGCTATCGGACCCGAGACCACTGAGCGGGTAGAAAAGCTGCTCGGCCCCGATCTGACCAACAAGCTGAAAGGATTGTTCGGACGTTAGCCCGTAATGTGCATAACCTGAGTCAAGAGGTCCGACGCTGAACCAGCCACGCTGACTGTGCGAGCCGTTATCGCTCGACAGCAGCAATGGCAGCGGTGTCGCTCTGTCGCAAGGCTGGATCCGTGAGTAAAACACAAGCGATCGGACACTAACGATCGACGACTTGCACGCCTAAAAACCTCTTCCACACAACCACGCCCGTTTCTCGAATCATGTCATCGCGGAGTCACTTCCTTCTCGCACTCGACACGGTTGACATCGCGATACAGAATGGCAACAATGCCATTTCCTAATAAATCTATTTATTTTTGTTTTTCGATAAATTATAACTATCAATTACATAAATAAATTAAACTATCCTTTTCAATAGTATTTAGCTAAACTTTTATTCATGCGTTCGGTCACCCGAATGGCAGATGTTTCACTGACCCTCAAATGGAGTATTAAAAATGTCATTGATCAACACTCAAGTGCAACCTTTCAAAGCTCAGGCTTTCAAACAGGGCAAATTTATTGAAGTCACCGAGAAAGACATGCAGGGCAAGTGGTCAGTCGTGATCTTCATGCCTGCAGCTTTCACATTCAACTGCCCAACAGAAGTTGAAGATGCAGCGGACAACTATGCTGAATTCAAGAAGGCGGGTGCCGAAGTCTACATCGTGACAACTGACACGCACTTCTCGCACAAAGTCTGGCACGAGACCTCCCAGGCAGTCGGCAAGGCTGAATTTGCACTGGTTGGTGACCCTACCCACCAACTGACACGCGCATTTGATGTGCATATCGACGAAGAAGGTCTGGCACTGCGTGGCACTTTCATCATCAATCCCGAAGGCGTGATCAAGACCATGGAAGTCCATGACAACGCGATTGCCCGTGACGTGAAAGAGACGCTGCGCAAACTCAAAGCTGCTCAGTACGTTGCCGCTCACCCTGGTGAAGTTTGTCCTGCCAAGTGGAATGAAGGTGCAAAAACCTTGACGCCTTCGCTTGACTTGGTCGGCAAGATCTAAGCACGGAATGCAAGAGAGATCAGCCGCGCCTGATCTCTCTCATCACTGACCCGTTATTGCAGTACAAGGAAAAAGATCATGTTGGACGAAAACCTTAAAGCTCAACTCAAAGCTCACCTGGAACGGGTGACCTACCCCTTTGAAATCGTTGCGACCCTTGGCGACGACGAGAACTCAAAGGAGCTGCATTCACTGTTGCAGGATGTTGCAGGTCTGTCCGACAAGATCACGTTGCGTAGTGATGGCGTGGCCTCGCGCAAGCCATCTTTCAGAATCAACCGTACCGGTCATGATATGGGTGTGGAATTTGCTGCGATCCCGCTCGGACATGAATTTACTTCACTGGTTTTGTCGCTGCTTTGGGTGGGTGGACATCCTCCAAAAGTCGAGCAGGACATTATCGAGCAGATTCGCAGTCTCGACGGTGAGTACAAGTTTGAAGTTTATATGTCGTTAAGCTGCCACAACTGTCCAGACGTCGTTCAGGCGCTGAACATGATGGCGGTCCTGAACCCGAAAATAAGGGTTGTGACCATTGACGGTGCTCTTTTTCAGCAGGAAGTCAATGACCGCGAGATCATGGCAGTTCCGACAGTATTCCTGAATGGGCAAATGTTTGGCTCAGGACGTATGGGCGTTGAGGAGATTGTTGCCAAACTTGACACAAACTCGGCAGCCCGTGAAGCCCAGAAGCTGAATTCGAAAGAACCTTTTGATGTTTTGATCGTCGGCGGAGGTCCCGCAGGGGCTGCGGCTGGCGTGTATGCGGCCCGCAAGGGAATTCGTACTGGCATTGCAGCAGAGCGTTTTGGTGGGCAAGTCAATGATACGCTTGCCATCGAAAACTATATTTCTGTACTTGAAACCGACGGCCCAAAGTTTGCCATGGGTCTGGAAGCTCACGTGAAAGCCTATGATGTCGAGATCATGAACCTGCAAACAGCGGCCAGACTGGTGCCCGGATCAGAGCCAGGTGATTTCGTCGAAGTGCACATGACAAATGGCGGTGTACTCAAGTCGCGTAGTGTGATTCTCTCGACCGGCGCTCGCTGGAGGAATGTTAACGTGCCAGGAGAAGCGGAGTACAAGAACAAGGGGGTTGCTTACTGCCCTCATTGCGACGGTCCTCTGTTCAAAGGCAAGGATGTCGGTGTCATCGGCGGTGGCAACTCCGGCGTCGAGGCAGCAATTGACTTGGCAGGTATCGTGGGGCATGTCACGCTGGTGGAGTTTGCCGAGAATCTTCGTGCCGACGCTGTGCTGGTCAGCAAGCTCAAGAGCATGCCAAATGTGACTATCATCACAAATGCTCAGACCACTGAATTTACGGGTGCCAACGGCAAGCTGAACGGAATGATTTACAAGGATCGGGCAACGGGTGAACAACACAGCATCGACCTGGAAGGTGTATTTGTGCAAATCGGACTGGTACCGAACACCGAATGGCTTAAAGGCGTTGTGGATCTCAGCAAGCAC
>CAZBIN010000239.1:0-4483 GCA_964491995.1 uncultured Orrella sp. | reverse complement strand
GCAAGGAGCAAAACGCAGTGATACCGAGTGGTATCGCGAGGCTTTGTGACGCAGCATGGCGGCGATGGTCGGTGGATTTGTTCAACGAATTTGCAATTCAGGACACTAGGGAAGGTGTTCAAAACTCGTGACGACGCGCGAATCCGATGTCAGGGCGCATCGCTGCGTTGGCTTTTATCGCCAATAGCTGGGCTATTGGCAACAAAATCCGCCTTGCGCCGCATCCCTGGCATCGGCCCGCGCTTCCCGCCAGAGTTTTGAACACCTTCCCTAGGTGAACATATCAGCCATGTACGCACGGACGCCATTGCGTCCCGACTGTTTGACCTGATAGAGCGCATCGTCCGCCTGCTGAAGTGCAATCTCTGGCGGTGTGTGGGTGTTCACTACGGACACACCGATACTGATTGTGATCTGTATCCGAAATTCATCTGCTTCGATCACGGCACTCTCGACCCTATCGCGAATGCGCTCCGCAATCTCCAGGCCAATAGACAACTTGGTGTGGGGCAACAAGACAGAAAACTCTTCACCACCAAGCCGACTAGGTAAGTCCGTGGCTCGCACGGTATCCCGTATGATTTGCGCCACGCGCTGCAGGACAACATCTCCGACAGCATGCCCATAGGTATCGTTCACTTTCTTGAAGAAGTCGATATCCAACATCATGACAACGCTGGGCGCCCCTTGATTCAATACAGTCTGCTGGTGTGCGCGTTGCATGCTTTGCGTGAAGCTGCGCCTGTTTGGCAAACCGGTCAGAGCATCAGTGGAGGCAAGGCGGGTCAGCTCGAGTTCGCGCTGTTTACGGTCGGTGATATCGCGCAGCAACCATAAAAATCCTATGCACTTGTTATTTTGCAGTATCTCAACGTGCTCGATTTCCAGGTGAATCCCTTGAGGTGTGGCCACTTCGTGTAACTGCCGGCTTTCGCCGGATCGGCCGGGCTGCGCAGAGCGCAGCCAGCCTGAAATGGTTGGGCCCAGCAATTCCCTCATCTGGAGATCGTCCAGTCCAAGCAATTGACTGGCTTCGATATTCAAACCAAGTAAATGGGCCCAAGCTTCGTTCACAAAAGCGACAGAATCGCGATCGTCCTCAATCAGAACGCCACCAGGAAAGTTCCGAATCAAGGCAGACAACCGGGTGGTTTCGATCGTCAGGGCATCCATCGCATCGCGCCGGTCGGTGACATCAGTCCATGTCCAGATAACGTTACTGTCTGGGTCTTCTGGATCCTGCAGCACACCTTGCACATCAAACCAGCGCTGCTTTCCATCGACAGCTTTGAGGGCGCGCTCCGTGCTCACAACACCATTTGCGCGGACCGCGTCGTAAAGCAATCCAAACTGCTGCCAGCTCTCTTCATCTGCATGTATTTCCCTGACGTCCAGGCTGGAGACGCGCTGCTCAGGCTTCAGAAATATCTGGCTGAATTTTTCGTTGGCTTCAACAATCTGCCTCTGCGGGGTTGCTAACAAAATGGCGGAGGAACTTCGGTTCAGAAGTGCGTCTCGCAACTGAGCTTCTGCCACCCTGCGGCTGATATCGGAGAGCGTGCCGACTGAACGCAAGGCTTGGCCATCGGGCATCCACTCGACCACGTTGCCGCGCGCTTGCACCCACAACCAGTGGCCATCAGCATTGCGCAGTCGAAATTCAATGTCCATTGTGACAAGGGTGTCACCAGAAAACACACGCCGGGCTTCGTCTCGTTTGCGTTCGTAATCTGTCGGGTGCATCATCCTCAGCAAATCCTCCAGTGACAAAGCCGAAGGCGCACCAGCGTACCCCAGCATGTCCCGAATGGCGCGATCCCAGTGCGCTTTACGCGTTTGGTGGTTGAACTCCCAAAGCCCGTCACGCACTGCGTTGAGGGCCGTGCGCAGCCTCGTCTCGCTTTCCCTCAGCGCCCTGGCGATCTGATGACTTCTGGTGACATCCTGCAGCGTGCCTGCACACCGCTTGGTGTGGCCGCCATCATCCAACTCGACTACGCGGCCATGAACTGCCAACTGCAACACTCGTCCATCAGCATGTTTCATGCGGTACTCGCCGGACCACGTGCCCTTCTGGCCAGCAACGCAGGAGACAAAATCGTCGGTGAAACGCAGCCTGTCTTCTGCGTGCAGCAGGCTCTCCCAGTTGCTCATGGTCATGTCGCCCGTCATGGGATTCAGGCCGAGCAGTTTGCAGAACAGGGAATTCACCCCAAGTGTCTGATGTGCCACCTCGTAGTCCCAGATACCCAGATTACCCCCCTGCGTGGCCAGCTCCAGGCTTTCGCGAATCTTTTGTGCAATGGCTTCGCGGCGGGTTCCCCTGGCCCACAACCACGCGACCACCAGCGCTGTGAGCAAAAGTGCCGCGGACCCAGCCCCGCTTTGCCAAAGACTATTGCGGATGGCAGCTTCGGTGTTTGCTAGTGCTTTTTGGGAGCTCAAGCCCACCAACACCACCAGTGGATAGTCGTACAGGCGGCGCCAGCTATACAAACGGTCGATCTGATCGACATTCGCCCTGACTTCGTACTCTCCATGCTGTTGTTCAGGAAACTGAATGAAAGGACGACTAGAGGGCAGCTTCTCACCCAGCACCTTGGAAAGATAGTATGAGCGGGCTAGGTAGACACCTGATGCATTGACCAGTGAGGCCGCATCGGAGGCGTCAGGGAAGATTGACCTCAGGGTTTCAGACAAATAGTCAGCTGAGATCGATATAACAATGACCCCTGCGAACTTCCCCTGATGCCACAAACCCCTCGCGAACTGGACCGTCCACTGCTGGGATATGCGCCCTTTTACCGGTTCGCTGATGTACAGGATGGAGCTGCCAGCCTTTTTATGTACCTTGAAATGCTCTCGATCAAGGATCGATACCACCGGCAATGGTCGGAAGTTGGCTTGTTTGCCATTCAGCCGCGAGTACACCACATCGCCTTTGGCATCTACCATTGACACCGACACGATCCCACCCCTGGGCAGCGTGGTCATGGAAACGCTCACGCCCTCGTCAAACCCTGTCAGGTCATTTTCCAACCACATGAGCCCCAAATGGCGGGAATAGTGATCAACTTCTCTGACGGCCGTATTCAGCTGCAGAGCCAGCGCGTGAGCCGCCTGGCTGGCCAGGCGCTGCGCGACAACTCGGGCATCTTCACGCATTTGAATGTGTGAAGCATGCAGCATCGCCCAGTACGAAAGCATGCTGACAACAAGCACCAGAACAAAAATGCTCGGGTTCCGGATGTAAGACCACACGCGAGGTTGTGTTGGCTCCAACCGAGTGGTCATTGGACGCGCCTCCTTGCGCTGCGGTTGCTGAAAAACGCGAAACGGCAACCAACGGCGCCCCTGTCAGCCCAGCATAGTCGGCTTGCGCGCAGTGACCCAATCCCAGCCGGATTAACCTAGGCCATGTAAGGCATTTCGCGATTGAAGAGCGCGATGCAAAAGCATTTTTCCCATTCCGCCTGATCCCCTCTGGCCATTCCAACCTGCAAGGGAACGATGAAGAGAGCTACAAAGATGGGATACCAAAGGTTTCTGCAACACCCTCTGAAGCCGCCCTACAAAGAAAGCATCAGACGCTTAGCAAGCAGCACTATTACGAACTCAATACAAGCATAGCATATAGCTATTTATCACTCATTAGCCTTAGCTTTGGTATTGGGAAACTGGAATCTGGAAGGCAATGAGCCGGCGCCACGTGCTTTCAGCTAGCGGCTAGCTGCCCGCAAATTTCCCGGTTTGCACAGGCAGGCGTGGCGCAGACAAGTAAAAAGGGGTTGCAACCATTCGGTTGCAACCCCTCATACATTTTGGTGCGGCTGGCAGGATTCGAACCCACGACCCCTTGGTTCGTAGCCAAGTACTCTATCCAACTGAGCTACAGCCGCCCGAAGCATTGAAGTATAACACGGAAATTTCGGCAGAATTTGCAGAACTTCTTCTGCTTTCAAGAAAATTCTTTGGTTTCTTGAACTACCGCCCCCACAACCGCCAACTAACGATGCGAAGCCGAAAGTATAACTCATCGCATAACGTCGGCCGAAAAACTTCGATTTAGCCGACACCACGTTGCTGCACCGCAACACAACGATAGAAGCCCCCCGAACGTCTGGGCGCCTTGCACCGGCACGTTCACCGCCTGGAATGGATCGGAGGCGCTGGTGCTGGAGTTCCACACCGTCAGCGGAACGGCTAAAAAAAAAGCGCTTGCTGACGGGAACGGATGTAACGGCAAGCCCCTGTCGTGGGGCTTTGTTGTTGCTGCTGCTGGTGGGTGGCAGCATGCTAGCGACATGGCGCAAAAAACCTGCAGCGCAAAGACCATGAACACCTAGCGCGCGCCGGTGGCAAGACTTCCAAGTGTGGCACCCATGGCCGTGGCGTGACCACTGCCGGGCCGTTCACCGATGCCGAGTGGGAGCAGGTCAAGCCGCTTGCACGCCGTGGCCGCCCGCTGGGCAGTGGCACCAAA
>CAZBIN010000238.1:0-4484 GCA_964491995.1 uncultured Orrella sp. | reverse complement strand
TGTATGTACAGTCGGATTGTGACTTAAATCAGGGATTTAAGCAAGCAAGCTGGATGCGCTTTCGATGAGGCGCATCCAGCGAAGTGCGATCCTCTTAACCCTTGATAACGCTGGCGATGGCTTTGGCGACAACGTCAATGTTCTTGCTGTTGAGAGCCGCCACGCAGATTCTGCCGCTGGAAATAGCGTAGATTGCGTGATCCTCACGTAATTTGTCGACTTGCGATGCCGTCAGCCCGGAGTAGGAAAACATACCTTTTTGCGCCATGACAAAGTCAAAATTCATATCGACGCCATTGTCGGCAAGCTTCTTGACCAGTTCTGAACGCATCAGCTTGATTCGCTGGCGCATCTCACCGAGTTCCTGATCCCACATGGCAAACAGCTCGGGAGAATTCAAGGCTTCAGCAACAACAGCACCACCAAAAGTGGGCGGATTTGAGTAGTTTGTGCGAATCACGCGTTTGACCTGACTCAGTACTCGGCTTGCCTGATCTGCATTATCAGTCACCAAGGTCAGTGCACCAATACGCTCTCCGTAGAGGGAGAAAGACTTCGAAAAGGATGTGCTGATCAGGCAGTTCAAACCTTTCTCGACAAACAGACGTACGGCAGCCGCATCAGGTTCCAGTCCATCACCAAACCCCTGGTAAGCGATGTCCATGAATGGCACCAGATCCTTCTGGGCAATGACGTCTGCGATCTCACCCCATTGCCCAGCGGTGGGGTCCACGCCGGTTGGATTGTGGCAGCAAGCATGCAGAACCACGATTGACTTTGCAGGAAGGCTCTTGAGGTATTCAAGCATGCCATCAAGGTCCAGGCCGTGTGTCTTTGGGTCGTAGTAGGGATACTCGACAACTTCAAAGCCTGCTTTTTCAAATAGCGCCCGATGGTTCTCCCAGCTTGGGCGACTGATTGCCACCTTGGCATCAGGCAGCAAGGCACGTAGATAATCAGCGCCTATTTTCAGTGCACCCGTGCCGCCGATGGACTGAACCGTGACCGAGCGACCTGATGTATGAGCCTCGCTCTCATTGCCAAGCACCAGTGCGCGAGCGCCTCGGTTCAGATTGGCCAACCCTTCAATCGGGAGATAGCTGTGAGCCAGTTGGGCTTGTACTCGGTCAACTTCGGCTTTGTGCACGCAGCGCAGCAGCGGGACTCGACCGTTATCGTCATAATAAACACCAACGCCCAGGTTCACTTTGTGAGAACGGGTGTCCGCGTTGTATTGTTCGGTCAGACCAAGAATTGGATCACGTGGTGCGAGTTCTACGGATTGAAATAGGTTGCTCATGAGGCGGCCTTGATGCGCTGGTACGGCGCTGCTTTTAAAAGTTTGGATTTGATGACAACATAGCCGAAAAAGATCGCGGCATTCATGACAACGACCGTCCCGGTGATGCTCCAAGGCGATCAGACTGGACTGTCTCGGTGGCTGCCGTCATAATGCGTGGTTGCCCACGAATCGGGGAAAACCCCACATAAAAGTCTAACATGAGCCAAGGCCGTTTCGTAGAGTTTCCAGACAGTCCGTTTTCCCTGTACCAGCCATATCCACCGGCAGGCGATCAACCTGTTGCGATTGAGCAACTCAGTGAGGGAATCCTGGACGGGCTGATGTACCAGACACTGCTCGGCGTGACCGGTTCAGGCAAGACCTTCACGATGGCGAACATTATCGCGAAAACTGGCCGTCCCGCTTTGGTGCTCGCGCCAAACAAGACTTTGGCAGCCCAGTTATACGCCGAGATGCGTGAGTTTTTTCCAAGAAATGCAGTGGAGTATTTTGTTTCGTACTACGACTATTACCAGCCCGAAGCATACGTACCGTCCAGAGATCTGTTTATCGAGAAAGATTCCTCGATCAATGAGCACATTGAGCAGATGCGGCTTTCGGCAACAAAAAGTCTGCTGGAAAGACGAGATACAGTCATTGTAGGAACTGTTTCCTGTATCTACGGTATCGGTAACCCTGCCGATTATCACGCCATGGTGTTGATTCTCAGAGTGGGTGACAGAATATCCCGACGTGAGATTCTGGCTCGTCTGGTGGCTATGCAATACACCCGTAACGACGCAGAGTTCACGCGGAGCGTGTTCAGGGCGCGTGGTGAGGTTATTGATGTTTATCCCGCCGAAAGTGCCGATCTCGCCGTCAGAGTCACGATGTTTGATGATGAGATTGAAAGTCTGTCTCTGTTTGATCCGCTCACGGGCAAGGTCAAACATAACGTTCCGCGGTTTACTGTGTATCCCGGATCGCACTATGTCACTCCCCGAGAGACGGTGTTGCGAGCGATTGAGACCATCAAAACGGAACTGGCCCAGCGCCTCAAGCAACTCGTAGCTGACGGGCATCTCATTGAGGCGCAACGTCTTGAGCAGCGCACGCGCTTTGACCTGGAGATGCTGGCTGAGCTGGGTTTTTGTAAAGGTATCGAGAACTATTCCCGTCATCTTTCAGGCGCCAAGCCCGGGGATCCACCTCCGACGATGATCGACTATCTGCCAGCAGATGCTCTGATGTTCATTGATGAGAGTCATGTCACCATGGGCCAGCTCGGTGGAATGTACAGGGGAGACAGGGCGCGTAAGGAAACCTTGGTTCAATACGGGTTTCGATTGCCGTCTGCGCTTGACAACAGACCCTTGAAGCTCGAGGAGTTTGAGCAGCGCATGCGCCAGACAGTGTTTGTGTCTGCCACACCGGGTGCCTATGAAAAAGAACGTTCGGACAAGGTCGTGGAGCAGGTGGTGCGTCCGACGGGGCTGGTTGACCCAGTCGTCGAGGTGTTGCCAGCGGTAACGCAGATCGATGACTTGCTGGAAAAAGCCAAAGTGTGTGTTGGGCTAGGCCAGAGAGTACTGGTCACCACACTGACCAAGCGCATGAGTGAGGAGTTGACCGATTATCTGACAGAGCAGGGTCTGAAGGTTCGCTACCTTCACTCGGATATTGACACCGTTGAAAGAGTCGAGATCATTCGAGATCTGCGACTTGGCGTGTTTGATGTGCTGGTTGGAATCAACCTCTTAAGAGAAGGACTCGATATTCCTGAGGTGGCCATGGTCGCTATCCTTGATGCGGACAAGGAGGGATTTTTGCGATCGGATCGCAGCCTGATTCAGACAATTGGGAGGGCGGCACGAAACGTGAATGGACGTGCAATTCTGTACGCCGATCGAGTCACCGATTCGATGCGCCGGGCGATGGACGAGACTGAGCGCAGGCGTTTGCGCCAGATTGCGTTCAACATTGAACATGGAATTGAAGCACGTAGCGTGATCAAAGCAGTTAAGGAATTGATTGATGGCGTGGTCGTCACAACGCCTGTCGACAAAGGGCATGACCTGCAACCCGAGGTAGACCTCGCCGATGAGAAATCTGTTGCCCGTGCTATCAAGCAGCTTGAAAAGAAAATGCTTGATCACGCCAGGAACCTAGAGTTTGAGCAGGCCGCAGCCGCCCGAGATGCGCTCAATCAGCTTAAACAGAAAGTGCTTCAATCTGGTGCCTAGGTGTCATAGGATGGTGCGTTGGAAAAAGTGCCGCAGTTCAATCTCACGTAATTTATTAGAAGTAATTTATTAAATAAATTCTTTAACTATTTGTTTATAAAAAAATAAATTAAAATTTCAAGTTGTAACGAAACTGCAACTCGAAAAAAAAATGATGGACAACTTACGGGTTTTCCCGCAAAATGCGCACCATGATGACAAAAGTTCTCTTCGTATGCATGGGTAACATCTGCCGTTCGCCGAGCGCGGAGGGCGTGTTTCGCCATATGATCAATGAGGCCGGTTTGGGCGATGTGGTTGGCATCGATTCAGCCGGGACACATAATTTTCACGTCGGTGAGGCGCCTGATGCGCGTGCGCTTGCTGCAGCGCGCAAAAGGGGTTACGAAATCGCCCAACGGTCAGCCAGGCAGATTACTGCCGATGACTTCCACGAGTTCGATCTCATTCTGGCGATGGACTGGGAAAACCTGTCCGCGATGCAGCAGCAATGCCCAAAGCAGCATAAGCACAAGCTGATGTTGTTGATGCGCTTTGCTAATGAGTTCGAGGAAGCAACGGTACCCGATCCCTATTACGGTGGGCTTGATGGCTTTGGCAAGGTTCTCGATTACATCGAGGATGCCTGTCAGGGTGTGCTGGAGTTGGTGCGTAAACGCGCAACCCAGTATCAGGCGGCCTGAAGTAGGGTCGTCAGCGGTGCGTTTTTCAAAAATCGCACCGCTTTGGGGGAGTCCACTCTGCCGGAGTTGATTGTTCTGAGTGAGAAACTACAAGACATCAGCGGTACAGATTTTTTCCGGGCTGTGGACGGTCAATAACGAAGGAACAGTGCGCTAACAAGAACTTCCGACAGGCACTGAGGTGTGCAAGCAGTCATTGTCTAAACGGCTATATGTGCAGTCTGGTCAGTCATTTTGGTGGGTATGTGCTGTGGCCGTCATAAAAGAAAGCCGCTC
>CAZBIN010000237.1:0-4486 GCA_964491995.1 uncultured Orrella sp. | reverse complement strand
CCAAACTTTATTTAACAAAATCTGGACCCCGCATGTCATCGTGCCACGCGAGAACGGTCCATCGCTGCTCTACATCGATCGCCATATTGTTCACGAGGGTTCGTTTCACGCGTTCAACCAGCTGCGTGCGCGCCAGCTCAAGCTGCGCCATCCTGAACAGGTGTTCGGTGTGCCCGATCACTACGTGCCGACCAGAGGCCGCAGTGCAGAAGAGGCGGCAACGCCAGAGATTGCGCGCATGATCACCCAGTTCGACAGCAACATGAAATGGGGCCATGTGCCGCATTTCGAACTGGCGGATCAGCGTCAGGGCATCGTGCACGTGGTGGGGCCAGAGCAGGGGATTACCCTGCCGGGCATGACGGTGGTGTGCAGTGACAGCCATACCTCGACGCATGGAGCGCTCGGCGCGATTGCGTTTGGCATCGGCCAGTCAGAGAGCATGCATGTGATGGCGACCCAGACACTCTGGCAAAGCCAGCCCAAAGTGATGCGCATCCGCGTCGAGGGATCTGTCGATGCCGGGGTGTCGGCGAAGGACATTATTCTTGCCATCATTGCCCGGATCGGCGCGTCGGGTGCGGTGGGTTATGCCATCGAGTATGCAGGGTCTGCGATCAGGGCGCTCGACATGGACGGACGACTGACCGTGTGCAACATGTCGATTGAAGCCGGTGCGCGACTCGGTACGATCGCACCCGATGACACGACGTTTGAATACCTGGCCGGCAAACCCCAGGCACCGAAAGCGGCTGCCTGGGACCGTGCGCTTGCCCACTGGAAAACCTTGCGCAGTGATGATGATGCCCGGTTCGATCACGAAGTCCTGATCGACGCCCGGGAGATCAAGCCGATGGTGACCTGGGGCACCAGTCCGGATGCCGGCTGTGCGATTGATGGCTGTGTGCCGGATCCTGCCAGCTTCCCGGATGCGCAGGCGCAGGCCGGAGCGCGTCAGGCCCTGGAATACATGGGTCTGACGCCTGGTACACGCCTGACGGATGTTTCGATCGATCGCGTATTCATCGGCTCTTGTACCAACAGCCGTCTGGGAGACCTGCAGCAAGCGGCTCGCGTGCTCAAAGGTCGCAAAGTCAAAGTGCCAGGCTACGTGGTGCCAGGATCCGGACTGGTTAAAGCCGAAGCAGAGGCGCTCGGGCTTGACCGAATCTTCACGGACGCCGGGCTCGAGTGGCGTGAACCTGGCTGCTCGATGTGTGCAGCCATGAATGGCGATCTCGGCCAGCCTGGTGAACGCATTGCCTCGACGTCGAACCGAAACTTTGTCGGACGCCAGGGGCCCGGTGCCAGAACCCACTTGATGAGTCCTGCCATGGCTGCTGCAGCCGCTGTGACCGGGAAACTGACGGA
Source organism: uncultured Orrella sp. (assembly GCA_964491995.1). Taxonomy (GTDB): domain Bacteria; phylum Pseudomonadota; class Gammaproteobacteria; order Burkholderiales; family Burkholderiaceae_B; genus Algicoccus. Next base: position 3,115 of record CAZBIN010000237.1, on the reverse strand, counting down.
TGTTCGCACGATCACCGGAGTGGACGCATGAGCCAGCCAGCATCCGCCAACAGCACAGATCAGTTAACGACTTCGGCAGCGATGGATATGACGACACCTGGAACCACCAATCAATCAAACACCGTGACAACAGCCGCAGCAAAGACCTCCACGACATTCGAACCGCTCACGCAGTTGACTGCAAATGTGGTGGCTCTGCCAGGTCCCAACACAGACACCGATCAGATCATTCCGGCACGGTTTCTGAAGAAGGATCGCGCGCAAGGCTATGGTCAGTTCCTGTTTCACGACATGCGGTTTGACGGTCAAGGCAATGCCATGGCGCATCCACTAAATGCGACTGGCGCCGACAAACCGGCAATTCTGGTGGTCGAGGACAACTTTGGTTGCGGATCGTCACGTGAAGGTGCCGTCTATGCACTGGCAGACTATGGGGTGCGGGTCGTTGTGGGGACCACGTTTGGTGACATTTTTCATAACAACTGCTTCAAGAACGGGCTTCTGCCAGTGCGGCTGTCAGCACCAGACCATCAGCGACTGATGCAGTGGCTGCAGGCAGCCTCGGGCAAGACTCAGATCACGGTTGATCTTGTCAACGGTGAGGTGCGCTGGGCCAATGATCAAGCCAGTTTCGCAGTTGATGCCTTCTGGCAGGAATGCCTGACCAAGGGGCTCGATGAACTGTCGCTCACGCTGAGCTACAGCGGGCAGATCGATGCCTTCGAAGACCAGTATCGCGAGAAGTTCTCCTGGCTCGTCAAGCAGCCTTAAGATCGACCATCACCGCAGTGCGTTGTTCTCAGGCGGGGACGCACTGCACAAAGATGCACGCTCAGCAAGCTCTCCATCCAGACGCCATGGGAACGTATATGCTCCCACCGATCCCATGAGCGAGCACATCAGAATGTCTGCGGGAATGTCCAGACGCTGGTGGAGTCGTCGAATCATCCGATTGCGCGAGAAACCTCGGGCTTTAGCCCGGGCAGGGATAGCGCGGCACGTGCAACGCGCCCTGCTCGCGCGTCTCCTTTCGAAATGGCTATCCTTGAGTAGCCGTCGCCGTCGCTACGCTGAATGATTCGGCAGTGTTTGCGTCCAGAAGCACCCTTGCTCAGTGGTCCGCAAGGTACGGCTGCCAATTTCACGGACAACGCCAGGGGAGCGGTGAGATCGCCGCGATCTCGGAAAGCCTCGGCGAGGAACGCAAATTCATTCATCATGCCAACCACACTTCGGTTTGCCGTCTTGGCATAAACCACCTCGTTCATGCCCTCGATGTCCAAATCGATGAGTTCAGCGGGCAAGTCCAGCGTTTGCAGTATCTCCTTCAACACCCCCGGAAATCGCTGTGCCAATCTGGCCGATGGCGCCAGGGGCAACACCACAGGCAACAGCGTCCGCTCATTCACCAAGAGCGCCATCTGCGGTTTCCAGAACAGGGCCGTTGCGTACCTGTTCCCCAGACCCGTCGATGCAGGCTCGGGCGTACCAACCGGATGCCCCATCCGGTCGAGCAGTTGTTTGGTGCAGCGAAGCGTGAACATGGCAACGATCAGATTGAGGCATCCATCGGCATCAACTCGTAGCTCGTGCTGCGGCCACTGGCCTCTGACTTTTTCAACACCCCCCGCTCCACCAAGTCGGAGATGTCGCGCAGTGCCGTATCTTGCGAGCACTTGCCAATTGCCGCCCACTTGCTGCTGGTCAGCTTGCCATCGAAGCCATCAAGCAACTTGTTGAGCAGCTTGATCTGCCGATCGTTCATCGGCACTCCCGCCCAGTGTTGCCAGAACCGCGACTTGACCAACACCTGCGCCAGCGTTTGCTCGGCCCCTTGAACAGCCCGCAGCAAGCAGGCCAGAAACCACTTCAGCCAATCGGTGACATCCAGGCTCCCCTTCTGGGTGGCTTCGAGGCGGTCGTAGTAATCGTTGCGCTCGCGCTGTATCTGGGCCGCCAGGCTGTAGTAGCGCTGTGCCGACTGTTCGGCACGTGCCAGCGCCATGTCGCCCACCGCCCGTGCGATACGACCATTGCCATCCTCGAACGGATGGACGGTCACAAACCACAAATGCGCCAGCCCGGCTTTGACCACTGGGTCGTCATGCTGGTCCACGTTGAACCAGTTCAGGAAGTCCAGCATTTCAGAGTCCAGCAAATGTGCCGGCGGTGCTTCGTAATGAACCTTTTGTCGATGGATGGGACCAGAGACCACCTGCATAGGACCTTGCGCGTCGTCGCGCCACTGGCTAACACGAATCTTGGTCAGGCTGCTGTAGCCCGTAGGGAACAGTGCGGCATGCCAGCCAAACAATCGGTCAACAGTGAGGGGGTCTTGGTGACGTTGCGTGGCGTCGAGAACCATGTCCACCAAGCCGTCCACCTGGCGGTCTGTCGGTGCCAGGGCTCCGATGTCGACGCCTAACCTGCGTGCAATCGATGAGCGGACCGAATCGGGGTTGAGCTTCTCGCCTTCGATCTCGCTGGTCTTGAGCACGTCCTCGGTCAAAACGCGCAGCCTAGCCTGGTCTCGCAAATCCAAACTCAGATCGTGCATGCGTCCCAACAAATGACCCTGTGCCCGATGCACCTGGGCCAGCAGTGGTGCTAACCGTTTGCGGTCATACGACCAGTGCGGCCAGTCGTTGAGTTGCCAGACATACCGCTTATCTTCGCTTTTCATGCGGAGATTGTGGGTGTTTTTAGACGCAAGGTCAAGACAATCACCGCATTTATTGCGTACCTAATCGAACGGATTCTCCGCACGTCCGTCTGAAGGTAGGGCAGACTGACGCACCCGCAACGCCTCAAAGCTCCGGCGCAGCCTAAGCGCCCACCGAACCCCATCTTGAGCGCGTGATTCGGATTGACGATCATATCTGCATGGTTGTCTTTGAGGACATACCGATGAATGACACCCCTGAATCCGCTTCATCCGAGGCACCGGCCTGGCGTCATCGACGTCACTATAGTGCCCAGTTCAAATCCGAAGTGGTCCAGGCCTGCCTGGTGGCTGGTGCGACCACCCGTGGGGTTGCACAGCGTTACGGATTGCGGCGCGATCTGGTCGGTCGGTGGTTGCTGAGACACCCTCGTCAGACGCAAGCCTCTGGGC
>CAZBIN010000236.1:0-4488 GCA_964491995.1 uncultured Orrella sp. | reverse complement strand
TTCTGCGCAAACGATTCAATCTTGGCACGAACCTGTTCAGGCTTGGCTTGCAAACCGGCCTTCTCGATCAACTCGGCAATCATCAGCCCAAGCTTGACGCGACGAATAGCCTCTTCGCTGAAGGTCTCGGGTGGGATCGGCAAATTGTCAACGTTGGGCATGCCACGCTGCTTGAGTTCCTCACGGGCAGCCTTGATGCGGTTCTCTATCTCGACATCAACCAGCGCTTTCGGCACCTCAAAACCGGCAGCACCGACCAAAGCCTCCATCACGCTGGCCTTCGTGCGGCCACTGACGCGCGCCTTGATTTCACGCTCGATATTCTGACGGATATCCGCCATCAGCTTCTCGACATCGCCTTCTGGCTGTCCAAGCAACTTGGCAAACTCGGAATTAACCTCGGGAAGGTTGGCAACCTGAACTTCCTTGACCGTGACAGTGAACTCCGCCGTCTTTCCAGCCACTTCCTTGCCTTGGTAGTCATCAGGAAAAGTCAGGGGGAAAGTTTTTGAGTCACCGGCTTTCAGGCCACGTACCGCGTTTTCAAACTCGGCAAGCATACGTCCTTTGCCGACCGGGAACACGAAATCCTCAGCAGAGCCACCCTCGAACGCCACGTCATCGATCTTGCCAACAAAATCGACCTTGACCTGGTCGCCATCCTGGGCGACACGACCCTCTTGTGCCACAAACTCAGCACGTTGCTCACGCAGGATCTGAACGGTTCTTTCGATTGCGTCAGGGCCAACTTCACAAGCTGTGCGTTTGACTTCGAGCGTAGCAAGGTCAGGCAACTGAACTTCTGGATACACTTCAAACGTCGCCGAGAAAGCCAGCGTACCTTCCGGCACGCCTTCCGACTTGGGCTCGAGACGTGGCTGACCAGCCACGCGCAGACCGGTACTTTCAAGAGCAGACTCCAGCGCCTGTCCGACTTGCTGATTGATCACGTCGTAACGAACACCTGGCCCGTGCGAGCGCTGCAGCATCGACATGGGCACCTTGCCGGGGCGGAAACCTGCCACCTTGGCGGTGCGAGCCACTCGTTTGAGCTCTTCGCCGACCAGCTTTTCAACGTCCGCCATCGAGACGGATACTTCGATACGGCGCTCAAGGCCAGACAGAGTTTCAACCTCAGGTTGCATAAAGATAACCACCGATTGGATCTATACGGGACAAGGACTTTGCAATGCCCCGAGTTGTTGTCAGAAGGATAAATGGTGCGAAGGGCGGGACTCGAACCCGCACACCTGTAAGGGCGTCAGGACCTAAACCTGGTGCGTCTACCAATTTCGCCACCTTCGCATGCCTGCCGGATTGTAACGCACACACGACAGTTGCTCCGAACGACCTGCCAAGACGTTAAAATGCGCACCATGAATCCACGCCTCGACCTCCTCCAGCCTTACCCATTCGAGAAGCTTCGCGCTCTTCTCGCCTCTGCTCGCCCGCAGGATACTGGCCTGCGTCTGATTGACCTGTCAATCGGGGAGCCCAAGCATGCAGCACCAGAATTGGTGCGTCAAGCCCTTGTAAAATCGCTTGACGGGCTGTCGGGCTACCCTCCCACGAAAGGCGATCCCGCGCTACGCGAGGCGATCAGCACCTGGTTAAGCCGTCGTTACGGAATCCCCGCTCCTGACCCTGAGACGCAAATTCTTCCTGTGCTTGGGTCCCGAGAGGCACTTTTTGCGATCGCTCAAACTGTTGTCGACCCCACCGCTGGCGACGCAAAGGTTGTTTGTCCCAATCCCTTCTATCAAATTTACGAAGGTGCAACGCTTCTCGCCGGCGCCACACCTTTCTTTGTCAATACGCCGGCGGAAACGGGGTTTCTGTGCGACTGGACATCTGTCCCTGAAGATGTCTGGCGCAAGACCCAGTTGCTCTACACCTGCAGCCCCGGCAATCCGGCTGGAAGCGTCATGCCGTTAAGTGACTGGAAATTGCTGTTCGACCTTTCAGATCGATATGGCTTTGTCATCGCTTCGGACGAGTGCTACAGCGAAATCTATCTTGACGAAAGCCACCCCCCACTCGGAGCGCTGCAGGCGGCCCGGGAGCTGGGTCGCAACGACTACAAGCGTCTGATTGTGTTTTCAAGCCTGTCCAAACGTTCCAATCTGCCAGGCTTGCGCTCTGGATTCGTGGCGGGTGATGCAGCGCTCATGGCTCGCTTTCTCCTCTATCGGACCTATCACGGAAGCGCCATGTCCCCCTTGGTGACGGCGGCCAGTCTGGCCGCATGGGGCGACGAGACTCACGTCATAGCCAACCGCGATGCATATCGCGAGAAGTTTGACGCTGTATTACCGATTCTCGCACCGGTGCTTGATGTTCAGCGGCCACAGGCGTCTTTCTATCTCTGGGCCGACACCCGCACAGACGACATGTGCTTTACGCACGACCTTTTGGATCAGGCGGCCGTCAGAGTATTGCCAGGGAGTTACGTCAGCAGGCAAACCAGCGAGGTGAACCCTGGGTCTGGCAGAATCCGCATTGCGCTGGTTGCGCCGCTTCAGGAATGCGTCGAGGCTGCTCACCGGATTGCTGAATTTATTAAGCAAAAAGCCTGAGCAGGCTTGCCGGCGGGTGGCTTCTGGACACAAAAGCTATCCCGCACTGGCTGCAATGCACGGCAACACGAACTTCAATTCGCTACACTGAGCGATATTTTCTGAGCTGACCCTGTCAGCCCTTTGTGCTATTTGTCATCACTGATTTCAATGGATGGAACCGACATCATGACGCTAGACCTTCAAAAGACGATCGAACGTGCCTGGGAAGATCGCGCCCACCTCAGCCCGCAAACCGTTGAAGTGGAAGTCCGCGAAGCCATTGCTCATACGCTAGACGCGTTGGACCACGGCACTTTGCGCGTCGCCGAAAAGGTCGATGAGCAGTGGGTCGTGCATCAGTGGATCAAGAAGGCGGTCTTGCTCTCGTTTCGAGTCTCTGAAAACGATGTGATGGGACAGGTGCCCATGCAGTTCTTTGACAAAGTCCCTCTCAAGTTCTCGGGTTTCGGGAAGACGGGATTTCAGGCGGGTGGTTACCGTGTTGTACCTCCCGCGGTTGCTCGTCATGGAGCCTTCATTGGTCGCAATGTCGTGTTGATGCCCTCTTACGTGAACATCGGCGCCTATGTGGACGAGGGAACAATGGTCGACACCTGGGCCACGGTGGGAAGCTGCGCGCAGATCGGCAAGAATGTTCACCTGTCCGGCGGTGTTGGCATTGGTGGTGTGCTTGAGCCTTTGCAGGCCAATCCGACAATCATTGAAGACAACTGTTTTATCGGCGCACGATCCGAAGTGGTTGAAGGCGTGATTGTCGAAGAAAACTCTGTGCTGGCAATGGGTGTTTACCTCTCGCAAAGTACGCGCATCTACGACCGTGAAACAGGCAAAATCACTTACGGTCGCGTTCCATCAGGTTCCGTTGTCGTGCCAGGCTCGCTGCCTGCTGCTGACGGCTCACACAGTCTGGCATGTGCCGTCATCGTCAAGCGTGTTGATGCGCAAACACGGGCTAAAACCAGCATAAACGATTTGTTGCGAGCCTGAGGTTTCAATGCCGCAAACAAACGTTCTTGACCTTGTCAAAGCTCTCATCGCGAGACCTTCAGTTACACCTGAAGATGCCGGTTGCCAGAGTCTGCTCATGGAGCAGCTTGGCGGCATTGGCTTCGAGGGTGAAACGATTGCCGAGGGGGGGGTGACCAACCTCTGGGCCCGGCGCGGCACACAGAGTCCTCTGCTTGTTTTTGCAGGCCACACCGACGTTGTCCCCACGGGACCGCTGGATCGATGGGATCATGACCCATTTGATCCTGTCGAAGTTGACGGCTTTATATGTGGTCGTGGTGCATCGGACATGAAAAGTTCGATTGCGGCCTTCGTGGTGGCGGTCCAGGAATTTGTGGCTGAGAATCCTGATCATGCAGGATCCATTGCCCTGCTGATCACTTCCGATGAAGAGGGCCCTGCCGTCCATGGAACCGTCAAGGTCTGCGAAGCCCTGAAAGCCCGAGGCGAGCATCTCGATTACTGCATTGTCGGAGAGCCGACATCAGTTAACAAACTCGGTGACACGATCAAGAACGGCCGGCGCGGATCCATGTCAGGAAAGCTCACGATCATTGGCAAGCAGGGGCACATTGCGTATCCGCATCAGGCACGCAATCCCGTTCATCTCGCTATCCCGGCCTTGAATGCTCTGATTGCCGAAGTCTGGGATCATGGCAATGAATACTTTCCTGCCACCAGCTTTCAGATCTCCAACGTACACGCGGGCACGGGGGCGAGCAACATTATCCCAGGCGAATGTGTCATTGACTTCAATTTCAGGTTCTCGACACAGAACACGACTGACTCCCTACAGACGCGCGTCACTGCGATTCTGGACTCCCACGGACTCGAGTACAAACTCGACTGGTCAATCAGCGGCCTTCCTTTTCTGACCCCTCGCGGTGAACTGAGTCAGGCA